>JANXDC010000012.1 GCA_025059945.1 Bacteroidota bacterium | reverse complement strand
CTGGGCGCCTGCCTGGGGGGCAACGGCACCTATATCGGGGCCTCTGCGAACGTGATCGTGGTGGGGCTGGCCGAACGGGCCCGTCATAAAATCACGTTCGTGGAGTTCTTCAAGTACGGTTTTCCGATCATGATCGGCACCGTGCTGGTTTCTACAGTCTACTTATATGTGCGATATTATTGGCTGCGCTGGTACTAACGCGGAGGACGGGATGGCGCGTCCCTTAGAGGGTGCCGAGTTAGAGGCTGCCTTAAGCCAGTTGCCGGGCTGGTCCATAGAGGGCGATCGGCTGGTGCGGGAATTTCGCTTTCGCAGTTTTCCAGAAGCCCTTTCGTTTCTTATCCGCGTCGGGTTCGCCGCCGAGCGGTTGGGCCATCATCCGGAGATCTACAACGTCTACGCCACGGTGCGCCTGCAGCTGTGCACGCACGAGGCGGGCAACCGCATCACGGAGCGCGACGTGGCTCTGGCGCGCGAGATCAACCGGTTTGCTTGGGTCTAGGCCCTATGAGCGCCATCGGACCCGATACCGTAGCCCTCATGCCCATGATCCTGCTCGCTCTAGGGGGGCTGTTGATCCTCCTGTGGGACGGTCTGCGGCAGGATAGCCCCGCCTTGTCCTGGATCGCCCTGCTGGTGCTGCTTGGTGCCGCTTTTTTGGAGGCCAATCGGCTCCAAGAGGGGCGCACGCTTTTCGGTGGGCTTCTGCGCGTGGGGGGATATGCGGCCTACGCGAGCGGGATCTTTCTGCTAGGGGGAGCCCTGACCGTGCTGCTTTCGCGGAGCTATCTGCCCAAAATCGGGCACGCCCACGGAGAGGTCTACGCGCTATTGCTTTTCGCGCTTGTGGGGATGATGGTCATGGCCTCCGCCAATGATCTTGTGCTCACCTTCTTGGGCCTGGAGACCATGTCCATAGCCCTGTACGTGCTTACGGGCCTGGCGCGTGAGGACGCGAAAGCCAACGAGGCGGCCATGAAGTACTTTCTTCTGGGCGCCTTCGCCACAGGATTTCTGCTCTACGGCATCGCGCTCCTGTACGGCACCACGGGGACCACGCGTCTGGATCTGATACCGGCCCGCATTCCGAATACGCCGCTCTTCTGGGTTGGCGTAGGGCTCCTGCTCGTAGGGTTGCTCTTTAAGATCGCCGCCGCCCCGTTTCACCTCTGGACCCCGGACGCCTACCAGGGCGCGCCCACGCCCATATCGGGCTTTATGGCGGCGGCCTCCAAGGCGGCCGCCATGAGCGTGCTACTGCTCGTCCTGGGGCATGGGTTAGGCGTGGTCTCGGCGCAATGGTCCAATCTCGTAGCCGCCGTAGCGGCCCTCACCCTGGTCGTGGGCAATGGCGCGGCGCTCGTGCAAGAGGAGTTAAAACGCCTGCTTGCCTACTCAAGCATCGCCCACGTAGGCTATGCCTTAGTGGGCCTGGCCGCGGCCAACGCGGCCGGTTACGCCGGGGTGCTCTTTTACCTCTTGGCCTACGCGGGGGCCGCGGGGGGGGCCTTTGGGGTGGTCGCCCTATGGGAGCGCCAGCTGGGCCGACAGCTTCCGCTGCGAGAGCTTGCGGGCATGGGATATCGGCATCCTTTTCTGAGCGGGCTTTTGGCCGTGTTTCTGCTGAGCCTGGTGGGCCTTCCCCCAACGGCTGGATTTATGGCCAAGTACGCCGTTTTCGCCGCCGCCGTGCAGGCCCAAAAAACCTGGCTGGCGCTTGTGGGGGTGATCACCAGCATGATCTCGGCCTACTACTATCTTCGGGTGCTGGTGCTCTTGTGGCGCCCGGAGGAGGCACAGTCGGCCCCGGGCTTCGGGCGCCTGGCTCCAGCGGCCCTAGCCCTAGCCGCGGCCCTTGTGCTTCTGCTGGGGCTTTGGCCTTCGGGGGTGCTCGAGCTCGTGCAGGGGTTTTTCGAGGACACTGGACTAGTATTGCGCTAAGCGGGAGGTACCATGAGGGGCTTTGTATGGATTTGCTTGCTCGGGGCGCCGCTCGGGCTAGTCCTGGGTTGCGGGCCTAGCCGGGAGGCGGACCTTGAAGGCGTGCTGGCCGGCTTTTCCGCCGACACGTTGGCCCGTCATATTCAGGTGCTCTCTAGCGACGCCTTTGAAGGCCGACGCCCCGGAACGCGGGGCGAAACGCTCACGGTCCGGTACGTGGAGTCGGTCTTCCGTCGTTTGGGCCTGGAGCCCGGCAATCCGAACGGCACCTACGTGCAGGAGGTGCCCCTGGTGGCGATTACCACGGATCCGGGCTCGGCTCTTGTGCGTTTCGTCCGCGGCGGACGCCGATTGGATTTGGCCTACGCCGATGAGGTCGTCGTCAACACCCGACAAGTGCGCGACAGCGTGCGCCTGGAGAACGCCGAGGTCGTCTTCGTAGGCTATGGCGTAAACGCCCCCGAGGTCGGCTGGAACGACTACAAGACAGATGTGCGCGGCAAGGTTGTGCTCGTGCTCATCAACGACCCGGATTACGAAACGGCTGACAGCAGCCGCTTCCGCGGCAAGGCTATGACTTACTACGGCCGCTGGACCTACAAGTTCGAGGAGGCCTCCCGGCAAGGTGCGGCCGCCTGCTTCATCATCCACGAGGAGGGCCCAGCCGGCTACCCCTGGGCTACGGTGCGCAACTCTTGGACCGGGCCCCAGTTCAACCTGGAAAGCCCAGATGGCAACGCAAGCCGGGTGCCGCTTGAAGGGTGGATCACCTGGGAAAAGGCCCGGGAGCTGTTCCGCTTAGCCGGCTTGGATCTAGACGCGCTCAAAAGCCAGGCCCAGAGCCCCGATTTTAGGCCTGTTTCGCTGGGAGGTGTTCGCTTCACAGGCCAAGTGCGCACCCGCATCGAGCGCGTACGCAGCCGGAACGTGATCGCCAAGCTCACCGGCTCTAAGCGGCCCGAGGAATACGTGCTGTACGTGGCCCACTGGGATCACCTGGGGCGCGATACGACCCTGCAAGGAGACCAGATCTTCAACGGGGCCGTGGACAACGCCTCCGGAACCGCGGGCCTTCTGGAGCTGGCCCGCGCCTTCGCCCGACTGCGACACCGCCCGGAGCGCACGGTGCTCTTTTTGGCCGTGACCGCCGAGGAACAGGGCCTCCTGGGCTCGGCGTACTACGCGGAAAACCCCCTCTATCCCCTGGCCCAAACCGTGGCCGTGCTGAATCTAGACGGCATGAACGTCTACGGCCGTACGCGCGACCTTGTGGTGATCGGATACGGGCAAAACGAGCTAGAGGACATGGCCCTGCCCATCGTCCAAAAGCAAGGCCGCCAGGTGCGCCCGGACCCCGAGCCGGAGAAGGGCTTTTACTACCGCTCCGATCACTTCAGCTTCGCCAAAAAGGGCGTGCCCGCCTTCTACGCCGAAGGCGGGGAGGCGTACGTGGGCAAGCCCGAGGGCTACGGCCGTGAAGTGCGGGCCCGCTACACGGCCGAACGCTACCACAGGCCGCAAGACGAGTTCGATCCCGCCTGGGATCTGAGTGGAGCCGTAGAGGATCTGCAGCTCTACTTTGAACTCGGCTGGCGTCTGGCGAATTCGGCTCAGTGGCCCAACTGGAAGCCGGGCTCCGAGTTCAAGGCCATACGAGATGCCATGCGCCGGCCCGCGTAAAGGGGTCCGAGGGGACGGTCCCACTTATGCCCGATGAAGCCCTTCGGCGGGTGCGCGCTCTTTTGGAGCAGGCCCGCAGCCTGCTGCTTACCACCCACGTGCGGCCCGATGGCGACGCGCTGGGCTCGGAGGTGGGGCTGGCCCTGTTTCTGCGTTCCCTGGGAAAGCACGTGCGCATTCTAAACTGCGACGATCCCCCTCCGAACCTATCCTGGTTGGGAGCGTTTTTCCCGTTGGAGCGTTACAGGGGCGAGCCAGAGGAGCAGATGGCCGTCCGCGAGGCCGACCTGATTGTGGTCTTGGACGTCAACGCGCTTCACAGGCTGGAGGAGCTAGCCGAGCCCGTGCGGACGAGCCCCGCCGGCAAGGTGGTGATCGATCATCACCTGGATCCGGAGCCCTTCTTCCAGGCCGCCTACATCCGGTCTGAGGCCGCGGCCACGTGCGAACTCGTCTTTGATGTGTTAGAGGCCTGGGATCCGGATCGCATCGATCAGGCTTGTGCTACCGCCTTGTATACAGGCCTTATGACCGATACAGGTTCCTTTCGATACGATTCCGTAACCCCGCGCGTGCACGAAATCGCGGCCGAGCTTCTGCGACGGGGCTGCAGGCCGGCTGCGATCCACGAGCGCATCTTCGATCAGCAGCGGCCGGAGACGTTGCGTCTGCTAGGCCATGTGCTCGGAAGCGTCGAAGTGCACAAGGGCGGTAGGTTTTCGCTTCTAGCTGTGCGGCGCTGGATGTTGGAGGAAACGGGGGCCGATTACGCAGATATTGAGGGCTTCGTGAACTACGGACTGTCCCTGCGGGGCGTGGAGGCCACGGTGCTCATGGTTGAGCATCCGGACTACATCCGGCTCAGCTTCCGCTCCAAGACTACTTATCCCGTAAACGAGTGGGCGAAGCTCTTCGGAGGCGGAGGGCATCGGAACGCGGCCGGGGGCAGAAGCCTCCTCTCTTGGGAGGCGACGCGCCAGCGCCTGCTGGAGACCTTTGCGCTCTTTGAGCCGCAACCGGCCTCAGGTGATCTGGGCCAGTCGTAAGCCTGGGCGGTAACCACGGCGCGGTGGCCTCGTCATACATACCGACGCCCATGCGACGCCGAACGTGGATAAGCCTTTTGGCCTTGTGTTGGGTCGGTTTTGCGCGGGCGCAGGAGCGCCCGATGCCCGTTCCCCTTGAGCGGGGCTGGCTCACCCCCTGGAGCTGGCCTGTAGGTTCGGACTCGGTCGCCTTGGGGGTAGGCTGGCGCATTCCGTATCGGGGGCTTCCGTTTCTGCGACAAGCCGACGGCCGCTACCGCGCAGAGCTGGAGCTGCGTCTAGAGGTGCGCATGGGCCCAGCGTCTCTTCCGGAGCCTGTGCGCGCGCCTTGGGACGGCTCCTCTGCCCGCGCCATGGCCTCGGACGGGCCGGCTTCAGCAAGGCGCGCCGCGGTGCGTCCGGCTCTGCTAGAGCTTTCCTGGACGCAGCTTCTGTGGGCCTCTACGTACGCCGAAACCCAAGATGCGGGGCGCTTCGCCATGGGCTTTCGCCTGCTGGGCCGCTTTGCGCCGGGCCGATACAGCGTCTTGATGCGCTGGCGCGATCCCATCTCGGGCCAAGGCGGAGCCCTCCAGGCCTCCGTGGAGGCGCACCCCTCCATAAGCTCCCCGCTATGGGCGGAGCCGGGCCCTGACCCGGAGGCGCGCACGCTGCTCCTTTTGGGGTCAGCCGAGGTGCCCTTCGCCCGTTCGGTGCGGGCCCTGTGGACGCTGCGCGGTCCCTTGCCCCAGGAGGGGGTGCAGGTCCAGCTATTCCGACTGGCCCGCGCGCGCGATACCGTAGGCCTGTTGGAGCGCAGCCTCCTTCTTCGCCCACGACCGGGGGCCTGGCGCGTGGACTCGTTAGGGGTGGCTCATCTGGAGTCTGTCCCAGACAGCTGGGCTCTGGAGGCCGATCTGGAGGGGGAGAAGCTTGAGCTCAACACGACGTATCGAGTCCAGCTGCGCTGGCGCGATCCGCAGACGGGACGCGCTGAGGTCCGGTCTTGGATCCTTCGGCCCTATTGGCTCGACATGCCCGCTGTGCTTTGGGATCCGGAGCTCTCCGTAGAGGTCTTACGCTACATCGCCTCTGAGGAGCTGTGGCGTTCCATCCGCCGCGCCCGTGGCCCGGATCGCTGGGAGCGCTTTCTGGCCTTTTGGCGTGAACGCGACCCCAGCCCTGAGACAGCCTATAACGAGCTCATGGTCGAATTTTATCGGCGCGTTCAAGAGGCGCAGGATCGCTTTAGCACCCCTCGGACACCTGGGTGGCGATCGGACCGGGGCCGAATTTATATTACCTATGGACCGCCAGCTCGCATAGAGCGCCGCTACCCTCCTGGAAGGCCGGCCGAAGAGATCTGGTACTATCCGGATCGGGGCCTGGAGTTCGTTTTCGTGGCCACCTCCTCGGTTGGGGACTTCGAGCTGCGCCGTTAAGCCGGCGGCCCTAGTTGGACGCGCACCCGTATGCCCGAAAAACCTCGCCTGGCCATCACCCTGGGGGATTATAACGGCATAGGCCCTGAGGTCATCCTCAAGGTTCTGACCGATCCCCGGCATTATCAGTTCTACACCCCGATCGTGTTCGGCTCCGAAGCGGTGTTGCGCTTCTACGCTGTGCTATTGGGCATGGAGGACATCAGCATCCGCCGCATCCGGAGTTTTGAGGAGGCCGACTCAAGCGGCGCGCTTTTGGTCTGGGATGTGTTAGAGGACCTCTCCCCGAAGCCCGAGCCCGGACGTGTATCCGCAGAGGCCGGGCGCGCCGCCATGCGCGCTCTGGAACAGGCCCTTCGGGCCTGCCAAGAGGGGCATTGCGCGGCCTTGGTTACGGCCCCCATCTCCAAGGAGGCCATTCACCAAGCAGGCTACGGCTATCCCGGGCACACCGAGTATTTGGCCGAAAAGCTGGGCGTGGAGCGCTATCTGATGCTCATGGTCTGGCGCCAGCTACGCATGGCCATGGTGAGCGTGCACGCACCCCTGCGCCGCGTGCCCGAGGAGATCTCCGCGGCCCGCATCCTGGATCGGCTGGAGCTCCTGGATCAAAGCTTGCGTCGCGACTGGGGGATCGCGCGTCCGAAGATCGCTGTGCTTGCGCTCAACCCCCATGCGGGCGACGGAGGCCTTCTGGGCCAAGAGGAGCTAGAGGTGATCGCCCCAGCCCTTGAGGAGGCCCGACAGCGAGGCATATTGGCCTTCGGACCTTTTCCGGCCGATGGGTTTTTCGCCACCGCCGCCTACCGGCGCTATGACGCCGTGTTGGCCATGTATCATGATCAAGCCCAGATCCCTTTTAAGATCCTGGCCTTCTACGAGGGGGTCAACTACACGGCCGGGCTGCCGATCATCCGCACCTCCCCCGATCACGGAACGGCCTTCGATATCGCGGGTAAGGGCCTGGCGCGCCCCGATAGCCTTCATGCGGCCCTGCACTTAGCTTTGGAGCTCATCCGGCGCCGACAGGCTGCCTTGACATCGCCCTCATCGTGAATCCGGTTGGCCCGTATACCGTTTTAGCCCACGTTTACGACTACGTCATGCGGGGTGTGCCGTATGAACTCTGGGCCGCGTATATAGTCGGTATACTGGAACGGTACGCGCCGGAGGCAAGACGTCTTGTTGAGTTTGGATGCGGCACAGGCTCCCTCGCCTTGGCTTTGGAAGCCTACGGTTATGAAGTCTGGGGGGTGGACGCCTCGGCGGCCATGCTGAGCGTGGCGCGGGCCAAGGCACAGGTTTGGGGATCGCAGGTTCGATGGGTTCAAGCCGACGTGCGCAAGCTCAGCGGGCGTGCGCTTCCGAAGGCCGATGTCGCGCTGATGCTGCACGATGGGCTCAACTACCTGCTTACGACCGAGGAGCTCGCCCGCGCGCTGCGCAACATGGCACGCTGCCTGTGGCCCGGCGGGGTGTTGCTTTTCGACGTCAGCACACCGGAGAATTCCCGACGTCATGCGCATGAGCTGGATGAAGTGGTGCAGAACCCGGATTTCACGTATCGGCGCCTAAACACGTTCGAATCGGAGAAGCGGCTGCATCGGACGCGCTTTGAGATCTATTATGAGGGCTCTTGGTGGGTCGAGGAGCACCTAGAACGGGCCTATACGCAAGATGAGATCGATGCCGTGCTGGGACGGCTGCCAGAGCTCACGCTGCTGGAGAGGTGGGAGGAGTTTACCCACAGCTCTCCTGGGCCCGATGCGGAACGGCTCTTGTACGTAGCACGCCGAACCCCATGAGCGCAGCTCCGATCATCGTATTGGACCGGGTGCGGGCCGGCTATGAGGGCAGGCCCGTGCTGCAGGACGTTTCCCTGCGGCTGGAGCGGGGCGAGTTTTGCTATCTCATCGGGCCCACCGGATCTGGCAAATCCACCCTGCTTAAGCTGCTTTACATGGACCTCAAGCCCATGGCCGGGCTTGTGCAGGTGGGCCCGTTCCGATCCGATACGATCCGCCCTAGGCAGATCCCCTATCTAAGGCGCCGAATGGGGATCGTTTTTCAGGACTTCCAGCTGCTCCCGGACCGCTCGGTTTTCGAGAACGTGGCCTTCCCCTTCTACGTGACGGGCCGATCGGGCCGCCAGATGCGGGAGCGCGTACTCGGGCTGCTGGCCATGGTGGGGCTTTCGCACAAGCGGCACCGGATGCCCCATGAGCTCTCAGGCGGCGAACAACAGCGCGTGGCCATAGCCCGAGCCCTAGCGCATGATCCGGAGATCTTGCTGGCCGACGAGCCCACGGGAAACCTAGACCCCCATGTCTCCGAAGACATCATGCGCATTCTGGCGAACATCCACAAACGCGGGGTCACGGTGTTCATGGCCACGCACGATTACACGATGGTGCGCCGCTTTCCGGCCCGTACGGTGGCGCTTGTGGACGGACGCCTGGTCGAGGTGAACCCCAAGGTGCTCTGATGCCCACTACCTGGGCGAGCTTGCCCGTGCATTTGGACGTGCCGGCTGCCTTCGAGCCCAAGGCGTTGCTGGGCCTAGAGGCCCTGCTCTTGCCCTTAGGCCTTCGCCCCGTGCGCGCCCGCCCTGATCAGGGCCGACGCGGGCTCTATTACGGTCCAGAGGAGCCGGACTGGGAGGCTGGGCTCTGCATCCGAGCTCGGCCTGAGACGTGGGCCTACTTTGAACGCCTTGCGCCTTATCCGACGGAGTGGCTCTGCTACTGGGAGCGCGTTCCGGTCCTCTTCGGCCTTCCTGTGGCGCGGCTTGCGGGCGAGGTCTGGTATACGGAGTTGGATCTCATCGCTTCGGCCTTCTTCTGGGTCTCCGGATGGCAGGAGTACGCAAGCCCGGAGCGTGATCAGCACGGCCGCTTTCCGTACCGGGCCAGTTTGCAGGCCCGCATGGGATGGGTCGAGCGCCCCCTGGTCAACGAATACGCTCGGCTTCTGGGAAGCTGGCTTGACTCGGTTGGTCTCTCTGCGCCGGGCCTTCGTTGGCGGGGGTGCGGATGGGCCCTTGTGCTCAGCCACGATATCGACTACTTGCGCAAATGGCGCCCCGGAATGATCTACAGGGAGCTGATCTGGCATTTCCTGCAGAACCGGCGCCGACTGCGATGGTCAGACCGCATAGGGCGCTTAAGGGCGTTTTTGCGCGATTGGCTGCGGGCCGGCGATGTGATGCGGGAATCTTTAGAGCGCATATGGGCGCTGGAGCGCTCTTGGGGGGTTCGGGCGACGTATTTTTTTAAAACGGGCGCCCGCGACAAGCGGGATGTCGGCTATTCGCACCGCTCTAGATACCTCAAAGGCCTCATAGCCGGTCTATTGCGGGAGGGTTTCGAGGTAGGCCTGCATCCCAGCTACCGTGCCCACGACCGGGCCGATTACATGCGCCAGGAACGCGATCGGCTGCTGCGCCTCCTGCAGCGGAGCGAGCCTCGGGCCGAGCTGCGCGCGGTGCGGCAGCATTTTCTGCGCCTTGCGCTGCCGGAAACGTTTCGCATTCAGGTCGCTCTGGGCTTCGCCTGGGATGCGACGTTGGGATTTGCCGAGCGGGAGGGCTTTCGCCGGGCCTGCGCCACCCCGTTTCGGATCTTCGACGTGCCCGCAAACCGCATCTTGCCCCTCTGGGAGTTCCCTCTGCTCCTAATGGACAGCACGCTCTTCGACTACCGCAAGCTGTCCGCGCAAGAGGCCCTGGAGTCGACCTTGCGCCTCTATGAGATCACGCGCTCCGCGGGCGGCGTGGCCGTAAGCCTATGGCACAACGTGCTCTACGACCCGTTGGACTATCCCGGATGGGGAGAGGTTTTCGAGCGGAGCACCCTGTGGGCAATAGCGCACGGGGCCTTCGTCGGGAGCCTGGCCGAGGTGGCGGCCGAACTTGAGGGCTGGCCCTAAAGACCAGGTTTGACGGCGCCTGCGGGCGCGCCGTACCTTGCGGTCGCTATGGGAGGCGGGTTGCGATTTGGGCTGTTTTGCGTAGCACTTTTAAGCGCCATGCAAGCGCAGGCCGACGTGCACGGCCCGGCGGCTGTGCTACCCACAGGGCAAGCTACGCTGACTAGCGTAAGCCGGCTTCAGCTCCAGAAGCTGCGCCTGTGGCTTTTTCTGCGCGCCGATCTGGGGCTAGCTCAGGGGCTGGAGCTGGGAGTGCGTTGGGGTATGCCCACAGGCGGAAATCCGTACGTGGGCGCGCAAGCCAAGGTGCGCTTGCTCGAAGGCGCGCGCGGAGCGCTGAGCGCAGGGGGCGGGGCGCACTATTACGAACGTCCGGCCTTGGAGGCCTTTTTACGCGCCCAGGCGAACCTGCGCCCCCTTTGGCTGTGGGCCGGTCTAGAGGCGAACGTGGAGCTACTGGAGACGGCCAACCGTGTGCCGCTGTGGCTGTATGCGGGCCTATCTGTACCCGTTTCGCCTACGGCCGAGTTTGTTGCGGAATACGACCTGTATCGGGCGGGCTTCCCAAGGGCCGGCTTGAATCTGGGCTTGCGATTCTGGTTTTGACCCGGGAGGTACCCCATATGACCCTTGCCGAACAGCTGCGGGCGGAGATCCGCAACGTCCCCGACTTCCCTAAGCCGGGGATTCAGTTCAAGGACATCACGACCGTGCTAAAACAAGGGCCCCTGTTTCGGGCCGTAGCCGACGCCCTGTACGAACTCTGGCAATCCGAACGCGTCGATAAGGTGGTCTCCATCGAATCGCGCGGTTTTGTTTACGGCTCTGTTTTGGCTTATCGCTTTGGAGCCGGATTCGTGATGGCCCGAAAGCGAGGCAAGCTGCCCGCTGAGACCGTTGCGGTCGAGTACGCCTTGGAATATGGCACGGATGCCATAGAAATCCATGCTGACGCCATCCTGCCAGGGGAGCGGGTGCTGGTGCACGACGATGTGATCGCTACGGGCGGAACGGCCGCCGCCACGGTGGCGTTAGTGGAAAAGATGGGAGGGTATGTGGTGGGCTGCTGCTTTTTGGTGGAGCTCGCTGATCTACGCGGCCGCGAGCGGCTGTCGGGCTACAGGGTAACGTCACTTGTGAGCTTTTGAGGTGGGAGTGACGAGATGACACAACTGGAGCTAGCCACAACGGGACTGCAGCTGGAGCTGACAGAGAACCAGCGTATGATTCGGGACATGGTGCGCCGCTTCGCCGAAGAGCGCGTGCGCCCCATGATCCGCACCTATGACGAGACGCAGCGCTTCCCCCATGAGCTGTTTCAAGAGCTGGGCGAGCTGGGCCTACTGGGCGTGCTTGTGCCGACTGAATACGGCGGAGCGGGGCTGAGCTACCACGAATACGTAGTGGCTATCCTGGAGCTAGCCCGGATCGACGGATCGGTTGCGCTCTCGATGGCCGCGCACAACTCCCTGTGCACGGGGCACATTCTGCAATTTGGCTCCGAGGAGCAGAAACGGCGCTACCTGCCCAAGTTGGCCTCTGGTCAGTGGCTTGGTGCTTGGGGGCTTACCGAACCCAACTCCGGCTCCGATGCGGCCGCCCTGCGCACCACAGCCCTCTGGGATGGCGAGGCCTGGGTGCTCAACGGCTCCAAGACCTTCATCACGCACGCGCACGTCGGACAAGTGTCTGTGGTGATGGCGCGTGCAACCGGCGGCCCTCAGGGAGAGGAGGGCGGAATCACGGCTTTCATCGTCGAAAAGGGTACGCCCGGCTTCCGAGCGGGCAAAAAGGAGGACAAGCTCGGCATGCGCTCCTCCGAAACAGGGGAGCTGTTGTTTGACAACTGTCGCATCCCGGATGCCCAGCGCATAGGCCCCGTGGGCGAGGGCTTTCGGCAGGCCATGGAGGTCTTGGATGGAGGGCGCATCTCGATCGCTGCCCTCTCGCTCGGGATCGCGCAGGGGGCCTTCGAGGCCGCTTTCCGCTACGCCCTGCAGCGTCGCCAGTTCGGAAGGCCCCTTTATGAGTTTCAAGCCATTCAGTTTAAGCTGGCCGACATGGCCACGGAGATCGAAGCCGCCTGGCTGCTTACGATGAAAGCGGCCGCTCTTAAAGATCGCGGCCATAAGACCACGTTAGAGTCCTCCATGGCTAAATTATATGCCAGCGAGGTGGCCGTACGTGTGGCCAATGAGGCCGTGCAGATCTTGGGTGGCTACGGGTACGTAAAGGACTTTCCCGTCGAAAAACATTACCGCGATGCGAAGCTTTGCACGATCGGAGAGGGCACAAGCGAGATCCAGCGCCTGGTGATCGCGCGGCAGTTGTTGAAGAGGCTCTGAAGTTTTCCCGACCGCAACGTCGGGCTCGCCTTGGGGTGGTCGTGCACGAAGAACAGCAGCCCTCCTCTTCTCGGCTTGAGGATGAACGTTGGATCACTGAAGCGCTCGCAGGCCATCAGGAGGCCTACGAGCAGTTGATGCGCAAATACCGGGGGGCGATTGCCCATCATATCTATAGGCTGGTGCGCGATCGCGCGGAGCTCGAAGACCTGGTGCAGGAGGTCTTCATCAAAGCCTTCCAGTCCCTGAGCGCTTTTCGACAGAACTTCGCCTTCTCTACGTGGCTATACCGCATCGCCACCAATCACGCCATCGATTACCTGCGCCGCAAAAAGCTTCCTTTGAGCTCCCTTCAGGGTTCGGACCCAAACGGGGAGCGCGAGCTGGAGTTCGCGGATCCCGATCACCGGCCAGACCGGGTGCTATGGGAGGAGGAGCGACGCCGCATCATTCAAGAGGCCATCGAACGGCTTCCTCCGAAGTACCGGCAGGTCATCATTATGCGCCATCAGCAGGAGCTCTCTTACGAGGAGATCGCCCGTCAGCTGGAGCTGCCCCTGGGGACGGTCAAGGCGCATATCTTTCGAGCCCGGGAGTTGTTGTATCGGTACCTGCGCGCCCATTGGGACCAACTCTTCCCGTAGCCCGCAACTTGGTCTTGCCGGTGCACGTAAGAGCGTATGTGCGTCGCGCAGCGATTCTTCTGGCGAGCTTGAGCCTAAGTTGGGGGCTTGCCGTTGAACTCAAGGCGCAGCCTCCGCGGCGCTTTGGGGAGCGCATCCCCCGCGGATCGGAGCGCGCCCTTGAGGCGCGTCTGGAGATCGCCCTGGGACGGGTCTGGATCGCCCCCGGCTCGGGACAAGAGGTCTTCTCGGGCGACGTGCTGTTGGAGCACCTTTCGCTGCAGCCCCGCGTGCAGTACCGCCTTGTCGACGGGGTGGGCAAGCTTTGGGTGGGACTTGAGGACGAACGTGGGCGTGAGGGTATCCACCTGGGCCTGCGCGATCTGTTGCGTCCCGCAAAGGCGACGTGGCGTCTGAGCCTGCCAAGAGGGTTGCCTACGGATCTGGAGCTATCCTTGGCCGCAGCCCAAGCGAACCTGGAGCTAGGGGGGCTAGCGATCAAAAACCTGCAAATAGAGTCCGGCGCGAGCGCCCTTGTGCTGCGGTTTTCCGAGCCCAATCCCATGGAGTGCGACCTAGTGTCCCTGCGCTTGGGGGTATCGGATCTGAAGGGGCACGCCCTGGGCAACGCACGGGCCCGTCGGTATCGCGTGGAGGTGGGGATGGGAAGCCTGGAGTTGGATCTGTCCGGGGCCTTGCCGGAGGAGGTCGAACTGCGCATTCAGGCGGGCATGGGGAGCCTGACGCTTCAGCTTCCCCGGGATCGGCGTGTTGAACTGCGGACCTCGCCTCATTTTCTGCAACGCTTGCATCTTCCCCCCGGATTCGTTCAACAGGGCTCGATCTGGATACACGCCCCCGAACGGGCTAGAGGGATGCTGCGTCTTGAAATCGAAGCTTCTCTAGGCGCCATCACCTTGCGCTGGGCTGAACCGTGAGGCCTCTCTGAAGGGGGCTATTAAACCGCGAAGCCCTCTTTGTCGCCTAATGCGCGTGCTCCCCTGGAGGAGGAGGTGTTGTGTATGCCCACGCCGGAAGCGTTGCTTGCCGCTTCAATGCAGGAGCCTGCGGAGCGCGTCGCCGAAGATCCGAAGGTTCGGGCCGCCTTGGTGACCTGGGAGCCCCCGGCTCCGCTGCAGACCGCAGGGGGGCTTGAGCCCTATGTCCCCGATTCTAGCCGGCCTTGGAATTGGGAACGGGCGGCCCACCTGTTGCGTCGCGTCGGGATAGGTCCCCGACGTTCCGAAATCCTATGGGCCTACGAGTACGGGCGCACACATGGCATCACGGCCCTTGTGGACGCCCTGTTAGCGCCCTCGCCTATGCCCAACCCCCCGGGATCGTGGGCTCTTGAGCCCCCGCAGAGCCTTCGGGGGCTGAGCCAGCAAGAGGTCCAGGCCATTCAGGCTCAATGGCGCACCTGGCTTGGCGAATTGCGCGCCTGGTGGATCACCCAGATGCGCCAGCAGGGGCTGAACATCCGAGAGCGCATGGTGTTGTTTTGGGCCAACCACTTCGTCGTCGAGGCTTCCAAGGTGCAGATCCCGCACTACCTATATGGGCTGTTGGATCTATTTCGGCGGCAGGCGCTGGGCAATGTCAAGGAACTCACCAAGGCCGTGGGCAAGACCCCGGCTATGCTCATATACCTGGATGGCGTTCAGAGCCGGGCGGGCAACCCCAACGAGAACTACGCGCGCGAGCTCTTGGAGCTTTTCACCATGGGCATAGGCCACTACACGGAGCAGGACGTCGTAGAGGCCGCGCGCGCCTTTACAGGCTGGTATATCGATGGGCTTGAGGGTCGTCTGAACCCCCAGCGATTTGATGCGGGCACGAAGACCTTCTTGGGCCGGACCGGACCGTGGACGGCCGACGATATCGTGGAGATCATCTTCGAACAGCCCGTTACGGCGCGCTTTCTCTGCCGAAAGCTCTATCGGCACTTCGTCTACGTGACCCCCAACGAGGACATCGTCGAGGGCCTAGCCCAGATCATGCGAGCGCACCAGTACGAGCTGCGGCCTGTGCTGCGCGCGCTCTTAAGCAGCGCCCATTTCTTCGAGGAGGCCGTCATGGGGGCGCAGATCAAAAGCCCCGTGGAGGCCATAGTCGGGGCGGCGCGCGCTCTTGAGCTGCCCGCAGGCGTTGAAGCCTTTCTTTATGATGCCTGTCGGCAGGCCGGACAAGATCTGCTCGATCCGCCCGACGTGGCCGGATGGCCGGGATACCGCTCCTGGATCAGCACCACGACGCTGCCGATTCGCTGGCGCGCCACAGATGGCCTCATCGACGGCCGCACGCTGCGAGGGACGCGCCTGTCGGCCCGGGCTGACCTGTTGCGGCTGGTTCGAACCCAGATCAGCCAACCCCAGGATGCCGAAACGCTGGTGCGTGAACTGGTCGGCTGGCTCTGGGGTCTAGCTCCTTCCGTAGATCGATTGAGAATGCTTCTGGAGGTACTCTTGCAGGGGATCCCCGCCTATGAGTGGGGGCTTGATAAGCCAGGCGCTGAATTGCGCCTTCAGGGCCTGGTGAAGTATCTGCTGCGTCAACCCGAATACCAGCTCACCTAGAAGGGGGTCTTCCATGGATCGACGCACGTTTCTTCGAAAAGCCGGCGCAGGGGCTATCGCGCTGCCCATCGCCTTCGGTGATCTCCCCGTATTCGCGTTCCGATATCATCCGCTGCTGGCCGCTTTGGGCCTGTTGGACACAGACCGGGTGCTCGTGCTGGTGCAGCTCAATGGGGGCAACGACGGGCTCAATACGATCGTGCCCTATGAGGACGATCTATACTACC
The DNA here is from genome assembly GCA_025059945.1 of Bacteroidota bacterium. Classification (NCBI taxonomy): domain Bacteria; kingdom Pseudomonadati; phylum Bacteroidota; species Bacteroidota bacterium. The sequence goes on along the minus strand of JANXDC010000012.1, from coordinate 180,527 downwards.
AAATGCGCCCTACGCTGGCGATACGGCGCAATCAAGTCCTGCCCCTAGGCTCTGGCTTGGGCTTTCATTCGGCCCTGGAACCGCTGCGGGCCATCTGGGACGAAGGAGACCTGGCCATAGTGCAGTCTGTGGGCTACCCCAATCCCAACCTGTCGCACTTTCGCAGCACGGACATTTGGCTAACGGGATCCGACGGCAACACGGTTCTGCAGACGGGCTGGCTAGGTCGGTATCTGGGCCAGGAGTATCCCGATTTCCCCCAGGTGTTGCCCTCGGAGCCCTTGGCCATCCAGATCGGGGCCGGGGCTTCGTTGGCCTTTCATGGGCCAAACGGCGAGATGGTGACTTCTCTCTCCAGTCCAGATGAGTTCTACCAGATTGTCGGGGAGGGCTCAATCGTCCGCCCCGCAACGCCCGATACCCCTGCTGGAAGAGAGCTGGAGTTTTTGTACACCCTCTATGCGGGCACCTATCAGTACGCAAGCGTGATCAAACGCGCCGCCGATCGAGCCCAAAACCGCTCCAGCTATGACTCCAGCGCCTTGGCCCGATCGCTGGCGATCGTAGCCCGGCTCATCGCCGGAGGCCTCGGCACGCGTCTGTATTTAGTCCAGCAGGGGGGATACGATACACACGCCGCTCAGGCCAACACGCACACCGGGCTTCTGCGCACCCTGGCCGCAGCCATCCGGGCTTTCTACGAGGATCTTCGCGCCTTGGGGCTGGCTGATCGCGTGCTGCTTATGACGTTTTCGGAGTTCGGTCGCAGGCCGCGCGAGAACGGCAGCGCCGGCACCGATCACGGCACAGCCGCCCCGATGTTTCTGGTGGGCCGCCCTGTGCGCGGAGGCATTCTGGGGCCACGTCCGGATCTGCGCAGACTGGATAACACAGGGAACCTATTCTATCATATCGACTTTCGGCAGGTCTATAGCACCCTGCTAGGCGACTGGTTCGGGCTTAGGCCCGAGTTACTGGAGCGAATCCTCCTGGGGCGTTTTGAGGCTTTGCCCCTGCTGACCGGCGCGGCTACTGGCGTTGAGGATCCGGAGCAGATTCAGGGCTTTCGGCTTGATCCCCCCTGGCCCAACCCGGCCGATCAGGAGCTGGTGATCCGCTTCCATACGCTGGGGGGCCACGTCGTGCTGCGGCTTTTCGACGTTACGGGTCGGGAGCTTATGCGCCCCCTTGACGGGGCGGTTCCCCCCGGTTGGCAAGAGCTGCGGCTGTCCGTGGTTCGGCTGCCCGCCGGCGCGTATTTCTGTCAGCTTCTGAGCGGGCCATTTACGCAGACCCGCAAGTTTACTGTCGCTCGGTGAACCTGGATCCGCAGATGAGTGCATATTTCTTGACTTTCGTCCAAATCGGGAGGTAGATTATCAAAGTGCGCAGTTTGAACTTCAAATCAAATGAACCGCCTCTTCTTCACCCTCCTAGCCCTAGTTACGCTCATCCTGGCGGTTGCGTACTCGTTTTTCTGGTTTTGGGTAATCGGGGGGGTCACGACCATGCTGGCGGCCAGCCTGTGGTGGGCGCATTTTCGACAGCGTCGTATTGAGCGCGCCCTTAGCACCCCTCGGGTAGCCGCGAGCGTAGTGTCGCGCACGCAGACCTTAGACGAAGACATTCTGTTGCCTCCTAAGCCCGTCTCCAGGCCCGTAGAGAAGTCTGAAGTCGAACCCTCGCAGGAAAATCCTGGATCGCAAGAGCCGGCGTCTTCGGAGCGACCCCCATCCAGCATGCCTGCGACGGAGTCCTTTCAGAGTCCGGCGGTTCGCGCCGAATCGGCGGATCCGCGCACGAGCTGGTTTCGCCACACCGACCCCGAACTGGGGCCGTTTGCCCGCTTACTGGGGGGGTGGCTTGAGATGCTGCTGGAGTTCTTCCAGGGGCACTCGGCGCTTCTGTACTGGATTAACCCAGCTAAAGAGCAGTTTGTGCTCGAGGCCTATGTGACGGCTAGTCGGCATTTTATGCTCGGTGAGCGCGTCTCCTGGTCGAGCGTCTTTCTGGACCGCTACCGCCATAAAAGCCAAGCCCAGGTGTTACAGGTGAGCCAGGAACTCGATGAAGCCGCCCTGTACTATTATGTACCCTCGACCTCCCACTCCGAGGGCATTCGCAGCGTGCTCTTGCTACCGGTGCTTTTTGATAAACCCGAGCCCGTGGCCCTACTTGTGCTCGATAGCCGACAGCGCTTGACCCTGGGCCCGATTCAGAGCCGATTCTTGGCTCACAACCAGGAGGTACTCCGCAGCTTATTACAGGTCTATAGCGATTACTTCGAGCTGAAGCACCAAGAGAAGGCTTGGGGTGCCCTGCAGAACGCCCAACGGGCCTTGATAGCCTGCACAGAAACACACGCGCTCTGGGAGGAGCTGCTGCGCGCGGCGCAAGACCTAACCGGCTGCGCAGCGGTTTTGTTGGCGGTGCAAGATGCAGGGGCGTACCTAGTGCGCCACCGAGCCGAACGCCCCCTGTGGCCACTTGGCCTGGAGATCAGCCCCGCTTCTCTGCTGGGTGAGGTTCTGAAGAAGGGCAAAAGCCGCTACGAGCCCGATTTGGCGCAGTTTGGCGGTTTGCTATTGCGACGTCAAGAGCCCCCCGTGCGAACCGGCAGCCTCTTCGCCGCTCCCCTTATGCTGGCAGGCCGCATCTGGGGGGCGCTGGCAGCCTACCACCCACTTCCGGAGTATTTCATCCCCGTACGACGCTTTCTGCTCGAGGAACTGGCTCATACCGCAGGCCTCATGCTCGCCGTCGCAAGGCGAGGCGGGGAGCGCGATCGGGGGCTGCTGGCAAAGGAAATGGATCCCTCCACGAAGCTCTTTACGCGCGAGGCGCTCTTGGCTATCGCCCGAGCCCAACTCAACGTTGCGGACTCCCCAAGAGGGGTGCTGCTGCTTCGGCCCGATGAGCTGGAGGCTCTGCGCGTGCACCGCTCCCGAAACGAACTTAGCGCGCTGATGCATCAGCTGGCGCGTACGGTAGGCGGTGAAGGCCTACCCGCCCTGGCCTGGGGTTGGATGGGCGAATACGAGCTCGGCGCCGTTTGGACCGCCCCCGAGCTCGGAGAGGTTGCCTTGTGGGCGCGACAACTGCTCCATAAGCTGCAGCAGGCAGGAGGGGACATCCGGGATCAGGGCTTTACCTTAAGCATCGGCCTCGCCCCAGCTCAAGAAGGGATGGGAGCAGAGCAGCTTTTCGTCCGGGCTCGAGCGGCGCTGGACGCAGCCCAGGCCACGGGGGGAAACCGGGTGCAGTGGGCGGATTGAGCATCGTGACACGCACCCATCGCTTTGTGGTGCTCGTTTTAGACGGCGTGGGCATCGGACAGGCTCCCGATGCGGCTGCCTATGGCGATGAGGGAAGCCATACCCTTGGCAATCTGGCCCGCGTTGAGCGGCTCTCGCTGCCCAACCTGACCCGTCTGGGGTTGGGCAACATCACCCCGCTAGAGGGTATACCACCTGCCGGAGCGCCCCGGGCCCATTATGGCCGCATGCGGGAGGTCTCAGCCGGGAAAGATTCCACCACAGGCCATTGGGAGCTGGCTGGAGTATGGTTGGAGCGCCCCTTTCCGACATATCCGCGCGGATTTCCCGAAGAGCTGCTCGTCCGCTTTCGAGCCCGCACGGGGTGCGAAGGGGTGCTCGGCAACAAGGTCGCCTCCGGAACGGCGATCCTCCAAGAACTCGGCGATGCGCACCTGCGCACGGGCTGGCCCATCGTATACACGTCGGCTGATAGCGTCTTTCAGATCGCCGCTCACGTGGACGTGATCCCGCTTGAGGTGCAGTATCGCTACGGGCAGATCGCCCGCGAGGAGGTCTGCGTGGGTGAAGACGCCGTTGGACGCGTAATCGTGCGCCCCTTTGCGGGCTCTTCGGGGGCGTATACGCGGCTGAGCGCCTACCGAAAAGACTTCGCCCTCCGCCCTCCCAAGCCGACTGTCATGGAGCGCCTGCAGCAAGCCGGCATCCGAACCATCGGGATCGGCAAAATCGGGGACTTATACGCTGAAGTGGGATTCGATCGGCTGCAGAAGACCGCCTCCAACGCCGAGGGCCTTGCGCAGACCCGGCAAGCCTTGCGTGCCGAACTTGGCCCGGCTTTCATCATGACCAACCTCGTCGATTTCGATCAGCTCTACGGCCATCGCAACGACACACGAGGCTTTCGGGAGGCGCTTGAGGCCTTCGATCGGGCGTTGCCCGAGCTGCTGAATGCCATGCGCCCCGGCGATGTGCTGGTCATCACGGCCGATCACGGAAACGACCCTACAACTCCGAGCACGGATCACTCCCGAGAGCTGGTACCGTTGCTGGTCTACCAGGCCGGTGCTCGAGGGATCGGACGCGACTTGGGTCTGCGTCAAACGTTTTCGGATCTGGCCGCCACGGTCGCCGACTTTTTCGCCGTGCCCTACGATGGACCAGGCCAGAGCTTTGCTACGGTGCTGGAACATGCGCTCATGACCTCATAACCGCCGCTTTCCGGTCTAAGCCCGTGGAACAGGTTGCGCTTTTAGGACGTGTAACGCCAGGCCAAAGAGCAGGAGAGGTGTGCGCGTGCCTATGCGACAACTGAAAATCACCAAAAGCATCACAAATCGGGAGAGCCAGTCGCTAGATCGGTACCTAGCCGAGATCGGCAAAGTGCCGCTTCTTACCCCTGAAGAGGAGGTGGAGCTGGCCAAACGCGTAAAACAGGGCGATCAGGAGGCCCTGGAAAAACTCATCAAGGCCAATCTCCGCTTCGTGGTAAGCGTGGCCAAGCAGTACCAGAACCAAGGCCTCTCCCTGGGAGACCTGATCAACGAGGGGAACCTAGGCCTCATCAAGGCCGCTAAGCGTTTTGATGAGACACGCGGCTTTAAGTTCATCTCCTACGCCGTCTGGTGGATCCGGCAGTCTATTCTGCAAGCCCTGGCCGAGCAAAGCCGCATCGTGCGCCTGCCGCTAAATCGCGTGGGGGCGCTGAACAAAATCGGCAAGGTCTTTTCAGAGCTGGAGCAGGAATTCGAGCGCGAGCCCACGGCGGCCGAGCTCGCTGAGCACCTGGACATATCGGTGGCTGAGGTCGCCGATACGCTCAAGATATCCGGCAGGCACGTTTCCATGGATGCGCCCTTCGCCCAAGGGGAGGATAATAAGCTTCTAGACGTGCTGCCGGACGCACAGACGCCTCCGCCCGATCACCACTTGATGGAAGAATCCCTCAAAATCGAGATCGAGCGCGCCCTTAGTACGCTCTCTGAGCGGGAAGCCGAGGTCATCCGGCTTTACTTCGGCATCGGACGCGAGCACTCCCTTACCCTAGAAGAGATCGGGGAGCGCTTCAACCTCACGCGGGAGCGCGTGCGCCAAATCAAAGAGAAAGCCATCCGGCGACTTCGGCACGCCAGCCGAAGCCGCGCGCTGCGCGCCTATCTGGGGTAAAGAAAAGCCGTATCGTGATCAGCGGGTCTGACTAGCTGCGCCGCAGCGTGATGGCTACGTTGTTGAAGCCGGAGCCGTTGAGCGCCCCGGCAAGCGTATTGCCATCCGCCGAAAGCGTTCCGGAGAAGGTGAAGTCCTCGTACCCCGTGCTCCGGAAGGTCATGGACACATTGGGGAAGGAATAGGTCCCCGTTACGCTGACCGAGATCGAAACCCCGGGGGCTTGTACAGAGCCGGATCCCGTGATGGTACCCTTGCTCTCAACAAGCGTCACATCCAACGTCACGCCCTGCACGATCCCCACCCAGCGACCGGAAAGACCGGGGGTCTTTTCCTCTTTCTTGCAGGAAAGCCCGCTCGCGATGAGGGCCACCACCAGAAGAAGAAGCGAAGTCCAACGGCGCATGGAAAGGTACCTCCTGCTTTTGAGCGCTTTATACACACCCTCCTTTCCCCAGCAACCCGCCTTGCCAAAAGTAGGACGGCTCGACGGAACGGGTCAAGCCACGGTTGCGCGCCCTCATGGCGGTGGCTATTTTGCTCAGGCTACGTAATCAGGAGATCTGCTAGATGTCGGCGTCTTTTGACGTCTCCATTCGCGCCCCTCGGGGAGCGCAGCTGCGTTGCAAGGGCTGGGCGCAGGAAGCCGCCCTGCGGATGCTGATGAACAACCTGGACCCGGAGGTCGCCGAAAAACCCGAAGAGCTCATCGTCTACGGCGGCCGGGGCAAAGCCGCCCGAAACTGGGCCTGCTTTGAAGCGATCGTGCGCACCTTGGAGCGGCTCGAACACGACGAAACGCTCCTGGTGCAAAGCGGAAAGCCTGTCGGCGTTTTTCGCACCCACGAGTGGGCTCCCCGCGTGCTGATCGCCAACGCCAACCTGGTTCCCGCCTGGGCCACCTGGGAGGAGTTCAACCGCCTGGAAGCCCTGGGCCTGACCATGTACGGCCAGATGACGGCCGGATCGTGGATCTACATCGGCACGCAGGGGATCTTACAGGGCACCTACGAGACCTTCGCCGCCTGCGCGCGCAAGCACTTCGGGGGTTCACTGAAGGGCCGGTGGGTGCTCACGGCCGGCTTGGGCGGCATGGGGGGCGCTCAGCCTCTAGCCGCCACCATGAACGAAGCCGCCATCCTCGTAGTCGAAGTCGATCCCCGGCGCATCGAGCGGCGCCTGCAGACCGGATACTTGGATCGCATGAGCAAGAGCCTGGATGAAGCCCTGCGGTGGGTACTACAGGCCCGCGAGACCGGAACGCCGCTCTCGGTAGGGTTACTGGGCAACGCCGCCGAGGTGCTGCCGGAGATCCTTCGGCGGGGTCTAGTTCCGGATGTGCTCACAGATCAGACCTCAGCCCATGATCCGTTAAACGGCTACATACCTGTCGGGCTATCGGTGGAGCAGGCCGAGGCGCTTCGCCGGCGCGATCCGGAGGCATACCTGGAGCGGGCCTTGGACTCAATCGCCCAGCACGTGCAGGCGATGTTGGAGCTACAAGCGCGCGGCGCGGTCGCCTTCGATTACGGCAACAACATCCGCACCATGGCCTACCGGCGCGGGGTGCAAGAGGCGTATCGGATTCCGGGCTTTGTCTCCGAATACATTCGCCCGCTTTTCTGCCAGGGGTACGGGCCGTTTCGCTGGGTGGCGCTTTCGGGGGATCCGGAGGACCTGTACAAGACCGACGAGGCCGTCCTGGAGGCCTTTCCCGAGCTTGAGCACTTGGTGCGCTGGATCCGCTTGGCCCGGCAGCGCGTGCGCTTTCAGGGGTTGCCGGCTCGCATCTGTTGGTTGGGGCTGGGGCAGCGGGCCGAGATGGGGCAGCGCTTCAATTGGCTCGTGCGCACCGGCCGCGTGAGCGCCCCGATCGTGATCGGACGCGATCATCTGGACACGGGTTCGGTCGCCTCCCCGTACCGGGAGACCGAGGGCATGCGCGATGGTTCAGACGCCATCGCGGACTGGCCCATCCTGAATGCGCTGCTCAACACGGCCAGCGGGGCCTCTTGGGTGAGCTTTCACCACGGCGGCGGGGTGGGGATCGGCTATTCCCTGCATGCCGGCATGGTCGTGGTGGCCGACGGAACGGAGTTGGCCGAACAGAAGCTGCAGCGGGTGCTCACGAACGATCCGGGCATCGGCGTAGCCCGCCACGCCGATGCGGGCTATCCGGAAGCCCTCTCAACGGCCCAGAGGGCGGGCCTGGACCTGCCCATGATCGAATTTGGGGGGTGCTAGCTTATGTTTACAGGGGTTGCCACGGCGCTTGCGACGCCGTTTCGCGATGGCTCGGTGGACTGGGTGGCCTGGGAGCGGCTACTCGAGCATCAACGCTCCGGCGGCGTGTCCGCCGTCGTGGTGCTAGGCACCACGGGCGAGGCGCCGACCGTGGACAAGGCCGAACGACGGGCGCTTGTCGAATCGGCCGTGGCCCATCTTAAGGGCCGGCTGCCCGTGGTGGTGGGGACCGGCTCCTACGACACCCGGCAGGCGCGCGCCCTAACTGAGGAGGCCGCCCTCATGGGGGCCGATGCAGCGCTTGTGGTCACGCCCTACTACAACAAGCCCCCTCAAGAGGGGTTGCGCCGGCATTTTCTGGCCGTGGCCGAGGTGGGGCTACCCGTGATCCTATACAACGTGCCGGGCCGCACGGGGGTGAACCTGCAGCCGGAGACCGTGCTGCGGATCGCCGAGGAAGCCCCTCAAGTGGTGGGCATCAAGGAGTCCGCCGGGTCCCTGGCCCAAATGGAACGGCTGCTTGCGCTCTTGCGGCCGGCGCGGCCGGAGTTTCGCATCTACTCCGGCGACGACGATCTAGCCTTCTACGCGTACCTGGCCGGAGCCGACGGGCTTATCTCGGTTTTGGCCAACGTCGCACCTGAGCAGGCCCAGACGCTCTTCCGGCTCGTTCAAGAGGGCCAGCTGCGCCAGGCCCAAACCCTGCAGGCGCGCCTTCTGCCGTTGGCCAGGGCCCTGTTCATGGAGGCCAATCCGATCCCCGTCAAATACGCTCTGTCTCTGCTCGGGATCGGAACAGAGGAGGTGCGCCTGCCCCTTGTGCCCGCCTCAGCCGAGACCCGACGCGCCGTGGGCGAGGCCCTCCGGGCGCTCGGCCTGACCCCGGCCCCGGTGTCATCGCCCGGCCAGGCTGACGATGGCCAACACCATGGCCTCTAGTCCAACGGGGATCGCCCCCTGCGCGTCGGGGGCGTAAAAGGGGCTGTGCAGGCTCGGAAGGTCGCCCCGCGCGAAGGCCTCCTGCGGGGTGGTGCCGAGCCGAAACATGAACGTGGGAATCGGCGGGGAGACCATCCCGAAGCGACCGAAATCCTCGCCGACCGTCTCCGGTCGGCGCTCCTGAATCCGATCCGAAGGCCATACCTGCCGCCAAGCCTCCACAATGCGGCGGGTTAGCTCCGGGGTGTTAACGGTAGAGGGCGTCTCCGTGGGGCTGATCGTCACCTTCGGATATCGTTCCGGGGGTAGTCCATAGGCCTCGGCCAGCCCGCGGCCCAGGCGCCGAAGGGCCTCGAAGATCTGCTCCCGGGCCGAGGCGCTATAGGTGCGGATCGTAAGCCCCAGCTCCACGCGATCGGGGATGATGTTGTGCTGCGTCCCTCCCCGGATGAAGCCGACCGTGACCACGGCCGGCTCCATGGGATCGAGCATCCGGCTGCGGATGGTCTGTAGTAGCAGCACGTACTCGGCCGCAAGCACTATGGGGTCGACCGCCTTGTGTGGCGCCGCCCCATGCCCGCCCAGCCCGTAGATCGTCACGTCGACGGAGTTGACGTGCGCAAAGGCCGGCCCAAGCACGTATCCAACGGTCCCCACCGGCAGGTTCGGATCTACATGTAGCGCCAGGGCCGCCTCTGGTCGGGGAAAGCGTTCATAGAACCCGTCGGCCAGCATGGCGGCTGCTCCGGCTCCGATCTCCTCTGCGGGCTGCCCGACAAAGAGGATCGTGCCCCGCCACAGGTCGCGATGTGCGGCCAAAAAGCGCGCCGTGGCGACCCAGGTGGCCATGTGCACATCATGACCGCAGGCGTGCATCGTGGGCACCACGGAGCCGTCCGATCGCTCCGCCCGGGCGCGGCTGGCATAGGGAAGGCCGGTTTGCTCCTCTACGGGCAGGCCGTCAAGGTCGGTGCGCACCAGGATCACAGGCCCCTGTCCGTTGCGCAGCACGCCCACTATGCCGGTCTGACCGATGCCCTCGTGCACCTCCAGACCCGCCCTGCGCAGCACGGCGGACAGACGCGCGGCGGTGCGCCGCTCCTGAAAGGCCAGCTCCGGGTTTTGGTGCAGCTCGCGATACAGCGCGAGCGCGGAATCAGCCTGCGCGGGCCACCAGGCCCGCACCCTCTGGGATGCGGCCTCCAGTGCCCGACGGGCGGGGCCCTGGGCTCCGGCTAGGAGCGGGGCTCCCGCTAGCAGGACTGCGCCCAGCAAGCGCCACGCGATATCCATGATCGCACCCCTCCGTTGGTTTTGCACACAGACCAAATTAAGGCTCTAGTTCGACCGATACACAGCTCACGCGTAGAACCAAAGCCTCGTCGAGAAGCGGTTCTGAGCAGGCGGATTCTCGGGCGCCGGCGGAGCCCATTTGCCCCTCTTCATTCGGAGCGTGAGCCTGGAAAAAGCTCAAGTCGCGTGTTAGCTTTGGTTAGCTTGGCTGGACTTCCCCAAAAGGAAGAGGTTCGTATGGGCGCCATCAAATGGGGGAACGTGCGGGATCAGCGCGTGGGGATCTTTGTGGACACGGAGAATCTCTACTACGCCAGCCGTGAATTCTACGGGCGGTATGTAAACTTCGAGAGTTTGCTTCGGTTTGCTGTGGGATACCGTCGCCTGGTGCGAGCCACAGCATACGTGGTTGAACAAGAGGGGGGGAGCTCGATCCGGCCGTTTGTGTACAAGCTTTCCGCGCTGGGCTACCGCGTGCGCCGCCGGGTGCGACCTCATGACCGGTATACCGAATTGGACCGTACGACATACCACGGGCTCTGGGACATGGGCATCGCAGCGGATGTGCTGCGCCTGTTGCCCCATCTGGATGTGGTCGTGCTGGGCTCAGGCAATGGGCATTTTCTGGAGCTTATCGAGGCTGTGGCCGATTCGGGCCGACGTGTGGAGGTGATCGCCTTCAAGGAAACGACCCCGTCGGAGTTGGTCTACGCAGTGGACTGGTTCACGCACCTGCCTGAGATCCCGGATCCCTTTGTGCCGCTCCGAGAGGAGACCTCGCCCTCAGAATGGCCTCCAGAGTATCGGGAGGAAAAGCCCTCTGAGCTCGATTGGGGAGCCCTGGGGGAGGAAGACGACCCCGATAAGCCCGGCCCTGCATGAGCTTTAAGCTGTTCGCAATGAGCAAATATCGACCCCTGATCGGGATCTTCGCCCCCTTGAAGGGGGTGTTGCTGCATGTCGCTAGGAGATGGCTTCTACTTGAGGGCACAAAAGGACTTTATCGCGTTCATCGCCGAAAACGCTCCACGCTGGCAGGCTCACCCGACGCTGCCTGAGGACGTCCTGGCACAGCTTGTTGAGCGAGGGCTTTTTAAGCTGTTTGTGCCCAAGTCATTCGGCGGGCTCGCCCTGTCCCTTCGGGAGGCCGCCGCGCTCTACGCGGCGCTCGCTAGGGCCGACGGAAGCGTGGCGTGGTTGGTGCAGATCGGCGCAGGGGGAGGGTTTTTCGTGCCTTCCTTTCCGCCTGAGGTGGCAAAGGCCTTCTTCTCTCCCCAGCAAGCCGTGATCGCGGGTTCTGGATACCCCAGCGGAAGGGCGTATCGCGTCACCGGCGGTTACCGCGTAAGCGGTACCTGGCGCTACGCCAGCGGCGCGCAGTACGCAAGCTTGTTTACCGCAAACGCGGTGCTTCCGGAGGAGGGCAACGCCATCAGGGCTTTCGCCTTCCCTCGCGAGGCGGTCGAACTCATACCCGATTGGCATGCCATGGGCATGCGGGCCACCTCCAGCTGGTCGTTTCGCGTCACCGAGGTCTTCGTGCCCGAGGCCCATAGCTTCGTCGTGGGCGAACAGCTCTGGGACCCCGGCCTCCCCGTATATCGGATTCCGTTCGAGCTTTTCGCGCTCGTCTCCATAGGTGCCGTAGCCTACGGCTTGGTGATGGCCTTCTTGGACGAAGCTGTCGCGTCGTTGGCTCATGCCCTGGAGCGTCGCCAGCGCGTGGCGGCCTATAGGAGGAAGGCACGCTGGCACGGCAGGATCTTATTCGGACTTATTAGCGGGCTTGAACGGGCAGCCGGAAACGGCATGACGGCTCAAGAGCAACGCCAATGGGCTGAGCGAATCGGGGTTCATCTGGAAAGCATGCGCAGGCTTACTCTGGCCGCCCTGCCCTGCTGCGGCATGTTGGCCGTGCAGGAGACGTCGCGCCTCAACCGCATCCTGCGGGATATGCTCGCGATCGGACAGCATCAGATCTTCAGGGGGGGAACTTTCGGATGCGCACACCTCTGAAATGGTGGCAGCGAGAGGTTTTCTACCAGATCTATCCGCGCAGCTTCGCCGACGCCAACGGAGATGGCATCGGAGACTTAAACGGCATCCTGGGCAAGCTCGATTACCTGCGACGGCTCGGAATCGGCGCTATCTGGCTTTGCCCCCACTATCCGTCCCCCAACGTGGATTGGGGCTATGACGTGGCCGACTACATGGCTGTAGCCCCGGAATACGGCACGCTTGAGGACTTTCGGCTGCTGGTGCGCCAGGCGCACGCTCGGGGTATACGCGTCTTGGTTGATCTCGTGCTCAATCATACCTCCGATCGCCATCCGTGGTTTTTGGAGTCGCGCTCAGATCGCAGCAACCCCAAACGAAACTGGTACGTGTGGCGCGATCCGGGTCCCGACGGAGGGCCGCCGAACAACTGGCGCTCTGTCTTCGGAGGCTCCGCCTGGGAGTTCGACCCCGCAACGGGCCAGTATTACTATCACTACTTTTTCAAGGAGCAACCAGACCTGAACTGGCGCAACCCCGAAGTGCAGGAGGCGATGTGGGAGGTCGTGCGCTTTTGGCTTTCGCTCGGAGTGGATGGATTTCGCCTGGACGCCATCAGCACGATCTACGAGCATCCCGACATGCCTCCGGCCGAGATCCGGCTCTCGGATCTGGAGATCCTGCGCGCTTGGCGGGAGAACCTGCCGCCGGAGCAGATGCGCGAGCTTGCGCAAGCCCTGGCGCAGACGTTCCGCCACCAAAACGCCCAACCCGAGGTGCACGTCCTCATGAAGGCGCTGCGCGCCCTAGTGGATACGTACCCGGGAGATCGCGTGCTCATCGGCGAGGATCACGACATATCCTACTACGGCAACGGGCAAGATGAGCTGCATCTGGTCTTCAACTTTCCCCTCATGCACACGAACCGCATACGGCCGGCTTTCGTACGTGCCAATCAGGCCGAGCGGCTAGCCCAACTTCCCCCCGGCGCATGGCCCTGCAATACGCTCAACAACCACGACAGCTCCCGCGTGCGCTCCGCCTTCGGAGACGGCGAGCACGACGAGGCGATAGCGCGTCTTAACGCCGCGCTGCTGCTCACCCTCAAGGGCACGCCCGTACTGTATTACGGGGAGGAGATCGGCATGACCGATCTGCTGCTGCAGGACGTAGAGCAGCTCCGCGACACCCAGGCCATCGTGCTGTATAGGACCGCCGTGGCCTGCGGCTGCGATCCGGAATGGGCGCGCACGCTGGCCATACGCACAAGTCGAGACCGCTGTCGCACACCCATGCAATGGGCCAACGCGCCGAACGCGGGCTTTAGCCCACCGGGGGTCGAAACATGGCTTCCCGTCAACCCCAACTACGCCCAGGGGATCAACGTGGCCGATCAGGAGCAAGACCCCAACTCGATGCTCCACTATTACCGTAGGCTCATTCGGCTTCGCCAGCGCACCCCGGCCCTTTACGGCGGAGACTACGAGCCGCTCGGGGATTCGGAGGCTTGTTTGACCTTCCTGCGACGCGATGCCGTGAGCGGTCAGACCTGCTGGATCACGTTCAACATGAGCTCGGAGGAGGTTTGCGCGCCCCTGCCTAGGGGTAGATCCGTTCGCCGCCTTTTTTGCGAAAAGGAAGTCCTCCAGCGCCCCCGCGAAATAGTCCTAAAGCCGTTTGCGGTTTTCATCGGAGAGCTAAGCTAGCTTTATTTTGATCTGCGAGAGGGTTATAGCGTCCGATTCGCCTTTATAAGGAGGGGGATATGTTCAAAACGCTGGCCTATGGCCTTCCCCGGTTGGGCCCAAGCCGGGAGTACAAGGAGCTCTTAGAGGGCTACTGGGCGGGAAAGATCTCCGAGGCGGACTTCTGGAGGGGGCTTGAGACTCTAGAGGAACTGCGGCTGGCCACCTACCGCCGGTACGTGGATCGCTATCCGGTGGGAGAGATGAGCCTGTATGATCCCCTGCTGGATGTGGCCATCATGGTGGGGATCTACCCCATAGACCCCGAAGATCCTGAGGCCTACTACGCCCTGGCGCGCGGCAAAGGCGCGCTGCCCCTAAGGAAATGGTTTGGGACGAACTACCATTACTTGGCCCCGGCGCTTCCGGAGAAACCCGACTACCGCCCTCACTGGAACAAGCCCCTTGCGGCTTACCGGAGCCACCCCGAAGGGCTGCCCCTGCTGCTTGGACCTTACACCCTGCTGCGCTTAGCCCAAAACCCTCCCCCGGAGCAAAGGCGCGCCGAACACCTGGGGGCGCTGGGGGAGGTGTACGCCGTCTTTTTGGCCGAGCTCAAGCAGGCCGGAGCCCCCTTAGCCCTTTTGGAGGAGCCCGCCTTGGGTTTGGACGAAGCGGCTGAGGATGCGCCCTTGCTAAGGGGGCTTTATGCACGCATGCTTTCGGCGCTGCCGCTTGTGCTCCTTTGCCCCTACCTGTTTCCGGAGCCCCGGGTGCGAGGGGTGCTCTATGGTCTGCCCTGGGCTGGCGTAAGCCTAGACCTCAAGGAACAGGCGATTTGGGCCGAGCTTTCCCAAGCGCCCGGCGTGCTCGTCTTGGGCGTGGTGGAGGGCCAAGAGGTCTGGCGCACCCCCTTGCCGGAGCTAGCCGATCGCTTGCAGGGGGCTCTGGGGGAAACGGGTCGCGAACTGTGGCTAGCCCCACGCGCCCCGTTATACCACCTGCCCTGGCGGGTTGAGACCCCGCCTCCGGGCCTGGAGGGGAAACTGGCCTTCGCCGAGGAGCGGCTGCGTGAGCTGGCCCTACTAAGCCGCATGCTCAGTCAAGAAGAGGCGGCCTGGCGGGAGGCTGAGCGCTGGCGACCCCGTCAGGAGCCGACGCGGTTTTCTGATCCGGACTCCCCGCCTAGGCCCCGGCCCCCTCTTGAAGTGCGACGCCAGGCGCAGCAGGACCTAGGGCTGCCGCTTTTGCCCACCACCACCATCGGAAGCTTTCCGCAGACCCAAGAGCTGCGCGCTCTTCGGGCTAGGCTCCGAGAGGGCAAGCTCGCCTCTGCGGCCTACTGGGAAGCCATAAGGCAGGCCATCTGGCGCGTGATCCGCTTTCAAGAGGAAGTCGGCCTGGACGTGCTGGTGCATGGGGAGCCGGAGCGCAGCGACATGGTGGAGTTCTTCGCCGAGCGGCTAGAGGGCTTTCACCTCAACCCCGGAGGCTGGGTTCTGTCCTACGGAAGCCGCGTGTACCGGCCCCCGATCCTGTCGGGTCCGGCGCGGCGCACAAGACCCCTGATCCTGGAGGAACTGCGCTACGCCCAAAGCCTCACCCACAAGCCCGTGAAGGCTATTCTGACGGGACCTATTACGTTGGCGGCTTGGAGTTACCTACCTGAAGGGGCAAGCTTCGCTCAAGTCGTGCTGAACCTCGCCGAAGCCCTCTCAGAAGAGGTGCGGGCCATAGAGGAGGCGGGTTTTCGGTTTTTGCAGATCGACGAACCGGCCCTGCTCGAGAAGCTTCCCCTTCGGGCCTCGGATCGTCCGGCATATCTGGAGCTGGTCCGAGAGGCCTTCCGGCGCGCTGTTCCTGTGGGGCCCCGGGTGCAAGTGCACGTGCACCTTTGCTACTCCGATTACGCGGTGCTGAGGCCCTTTCTTGAGGCCATGGATCCCGATGTGGTCAGCATCGAGGCCTCTCGCCAGGAGCCGCGTTTTCTTGAGGCCCTAAAAGGCCTGGGGCTCTCCGTAGGTCCCGGAGCCTTCGATGTGCACTCGCCCCAGGAGGTGAGCCCAGAAGAGGTAACGAGGCGCCTAGAGGCATATTTAAGGTACATTACCCCGGAACGGCTCTGGGTCAACCCTGACTGCGGTCTGAAGACCCGCACTTGGCAGGAAGTGGAGCGCAATCTATGGGCCATGGTGCAGGCCGCAAGGGTCCTGCGAGAGCGCCTCACGGCCGCGGAAGCGCCCCAGTAGATGTTCCTGCTCGGGCGTATACCCGCTGGGTAGGCCGCAGGCCTCTCGGTACAGATGCACCAGGGTGAAAAGGACCACCCCGGCGGCAACAGAGACGTTCAGGGAGTGCTTGATCCCGTACTGAGGGATCTCGAGGGCGAAATCGCATCGCTGCAGGGCCGCATCCGAAACGCCCGTAAGCTCGTTGCCTACCACGAGCGCCAAGGGGAATTCCTCTGGGCGCACGGCGTGGTAGGGGCGGCTACAGTCGGTTAGCTCCAGGGCTGCGATCCGATAGCCGGCCGCTCGCAGGCGCTCCAGCACGGCTAGCGTGTCCGGATCGTGCTCCCACGGCACAGAGGCCTCGGCTCCTAGGGCGGTTTTGCGCACCTCAGCCCGTTCAGGCGTGCCCGTAAAGCCCGTTAGGTAAACTTTCTCGATGCGCGCCCCGTCGGCGGTGCGGAAAAAAGAGCCCACGTTGTGCAGGCTTCGGATGTTCTCCGCCACGAGCACGATCGGATGCCGGGGAAGCCGAGGGAGCTCCTCTAGGCTGGGGCGCCGGATTTCATGCGGCAAGAGCTTGCGCATATCGCAAAAATAGACCGGACTCCCCGAGTTCGCTAACGGCTGGACCCATAAGGCGCGAGCTCGTAACTTCGTCCCGTTTTTCGGAGATCCCGATGCAGCTAGATGTATTGGCCTTCGCTGCGCACCCGGACGACGCAGAGCTCTCCTGCGGCGGCACGCTTCTTAAGCTTGCTCGGGCCGGTTATCGGACCGGGATTGTAGATCTCACGCGCGGGGAGCTGGGTACGCGCGGCACGCCTGAAATACGCGCCCAGGAAGCCGAGGCGGCCGCGCGCATACTGGGCTTAAGCATACGCGAAAACCTAGGCCTTCCAGACGGCCACATCCCCCTAAACGAAGCGGCGCGGTTGGCCGTGATCCGGGTGCTGCGCCGCTATCGACCGCATCTGATCCTGGTAAACGCGCCCACGGATCGGCATCCGGATCACGAACATGCCGCCCGTCTGGTCGTGGAGGCCTCCTTTTACGCCGGCCTGCGTCGAATCCAAACGCTGGAGGCCGATGGCACCCCGCAGGAGCCCTGGCGGCCTCATCACATCCTGCATTACCTACAGCACGATGATCTGCGGCCGCACTTCGTAGTGGACATATCGGATGTGATCGAGGAACGCTTACAGGCCGTGCGGGCCTACCGGTCTCAGCTTTTCAGCCCCGATTACGCCGGGGACGACCCGCCGACGTTACTCTCTACGGATCGCTTCTGGGAGGGGCTCATCGGTCGGCTGCGGCACTTCGGCCTGCTCATCGGAGCCGCCTACGCCGAGGGCTTTCGTTATCACAAGTGGCCGCTGCCCGTAGACGATCTCATGCAGGTTCTTCATGCGCGGCCGCCGCGCTGAGGCCCTGTTGCGTATCTTTGAACGCCCACCACACCTTGGTCCCTATGGAGCGGCTCTTTTCCCCCTGGCGCTCTCGGTACATCGCCTCTTTCAAGGAGGGATCCGGGTCTCGGGATTGCATTTTCTGCGAGGCTCCTCAGAGGCCCGACAGCCCCGAGAACTTGATCGTCTGGCGGGGCGAACGCGTTTTCCTTGTGCTGAACTTGTACCCGTACAACAGCGGCCATCTGATGGCCGTGCCCTTCCGGCATGTGGACTCGCTGCTGCGGCTTGAGGAGGCCGAACTGCTGGAGCTCTGGTGTGCTGCGCGCTTGGCCATCCGGGCCCTCGATGCGCTTATGCAGCCCCACGGCTATAATGTGGGCATGAACCTGGGCCGCGTGGCGGGGGCCGGGATCGAGGATCACGTGCACCTGCATGTGGTGCCCCGCTGGCACGGGGACACGAATTTCATGCCCGTGCTCGGGGAGGTGAAGGTTATCTCCGAGGCGTTGGAGGAGACATGGAAGAAGCTACGCGAGATACTGCCGCATCTGCATCCATGAGGGCGACATGCTGGATCGATCCCACGGCCGAGATCGGTCCAGGCACGGAGCTGGGCGCTTTTGTCGTGATCGGGGCGGGGGTGCGCATCGGGCGCAACTGCCGAATCGGGCATCATGTGGTGGTGCACGCCGGTGTGCGCATCGGGGATGGGGTGCGCATAGACGAGCACGCCGTGATCGGCAAGCAGCCCATGCGGGCCGCGCGCAGCGCCGTCACGCGGGCCGAAGAGCAGCCGCCGGCGGAGATCGGCGACGGATGCCTGATCGGGGCGCACGCCATCATATATGCGGGGGCGCGCCTGGAGGCCGGCGTCATGGTGGCGGACCTGGCCACGGTGCGGGAGCGTGTTCAGGTGGGCGCGGGCACGATCATCGGCCGGGGGGTGGCGGTGGAGAACGACTGCCTCATAGGCCGTTATTGCAAACTAGAAACAAACGCCTACATAACGGCCTACTCGCGGCTGGAGGATTTTGTGTTCGTCGCCCCCTGTGTAGCCACAAGCAACGATCCCTTTGCGGGCCGCACGGCGGAGCGCTTTCGGCGTTTTCGCGGCGTGACCGTGCGTCGAGGCGGGCGCATTGGGGTGCATGCGACGATCCTGCCGGGCATAGAAATCGGGGAGGACGCGCTGGTAGGCGCCGGTGCTGTGCTGACGCGGCATGCGCAACCGGGTCTCATTTACAAGGGTGTTCCGGCGCGTCCTGCTGGGCCGGTACCACAGGAACAGCGGCTGGAGAACCAGGGTTGGACGGAATGAGCTCGTTTCGGGTGCATGTGGCCTCTTGGGAGGACGCGGAGGCGATCGTCGCTTTCAACCTGGCCCTGGCCTGGGAGTCTGAGGGCCTGACCCTGGATCCCGAGCGGGTGCGGGCCGGCGTGGAGGCTGTGCTGCGGGACTCTCAAAAAGGCCGTTATTGGATAGCAAAAAACGGATCGACTCCTGTAGGGCAGCTGCTTATCACCAGGGAGTGGAGCGATTGGCGGGCCCGATATTTTTGGTGGGTGCAGAGCGTCTACGTTGCGCCCTCATGGCGAGGTCGTGGGGTTTTTCGCGCCCTTTTGCGGGAAGTGCAGGCCGCAGCCCGCGCCTCTAGTGACGTTTGCGGCTTGCGTCTGTACGTGCACCAAGAAAATCGGATGGCCATGGCCGTATACGAACGGACCGGCTTTCGTCGAGCGGCGTATGCGATCTACGAGCGCGATTGCGCTTAGCTTGCTTCTGCTGAGCCTGGGCTGCGGCCGTCTGGAGCGCGATCGTCCGGCCTCGGATGTGGAGCGCTTTGTGCTGCGGCGCGACTCCGTGCTCGTTGTGGGCCGCGACGCCTTAGAGGTCTGGCTTCCGGCCGGTTGGCGCGGGGAGCGGCGCTGGTATGAGCTCCGGGCCCGAGCCCCGGGGGTGCCGATGAGCTACAACAACGTGGTCGTCCGCGCCGCCCCCTATGATCCGGTTCGGGATACGCTTTCGCTTGAGCTATTGCGCCGGCGCCTGATCAAGCAGACGGCCACGGCCCCCAATACGGAGGTGCACGAAGAGCGCCGCACCCAGATAGCGGGTCTAGAAGCGCACGAAATCGAGGGTCACGTGCTCGTGCCGGGCACGCAGCAGGTGTTGCACGCTGTGCAGGCGGCCCTGCTTACGCCAAACCATCACGTGGTCTCCGTAACGCTTGCCGCTCCAGACTCGCTCTGGGACCTCCTGAAGCCGGAACTAGAACGCATCCGCGCCCGAATGCGCCTTCGCCATGCTGCGGCCTCCGATGGCTGAAGTGCGTCGTGTCGTCCTCGAGGTTCCCGCTGGCTATCGGGAGCGGGAACGGCTTGATCTCTACATCGCGCGGCGCCTGGAGCACGCCACGCGCTCCCGGGTGCAGGCCGCCATAGCGGCGGGCCTGGTGCGGGTCTCAGGCGAGCTCGCCACGAGGGCGGGCTATCGCGTGCGGGCTGGCGACCGGATCGAGGTCATGATCCCCAAGCCCCCGCCTCCGGAGGTGCGGCCTGAGCCCATGGAGCTAGATATCCGTTATGAGGACGCCTACCTGTTGGTGCTCAATAAACCCCCCGGCGTGGTCGTGCACCCGGCCTTTGGGCACTGGAGCGGCACGCTCGTAAACGGGCTGCTTGCCCACGTAGGCCGGCTTTCGGGGCTGAACGATCCCGTGCTCCGGCCCGGTATCGTGCACCGACTTGACAAGGACACCTCCGGACTGCTCTTGGTGGCCAAGGACGAAGGCACACACGCGAACCTAGCCCGGCAGTTTCAGCTTCGAACTTTGGAGCGCCGCTATTGGGCGCTGGTCTGGGGGCATCCGGAGCCGGAGGGCGAGATCTCGGCCCCCATTGGTCGAGATCCGCGCGACCGCAAGCGCATGGCCGTTCTGGCTTCGGGCAAGCCGGCTGTGACGCGCTACCGGGTCTTGGAGCGCTACGAGGCGCTCTCTCTGCTTGAGCTGCGCCTGCTTACGGGTCGCACGCACCAAATACGGGTGCATTGCGCCTGGCTGGGGCATCCCGTCTTCGGGGATCCGGTCTACGGGGGGCGGACCCTGCGCTACGGGGCTGAGCGCGCCGGCCGGCGAGCTGCGTATCAGGCGCTTCTGGAACGCCTGCCCCGACAGGCCCTGCACGCCCGCACGCTGGGGTTTCGGCACCCCGTAACGGGGCAATGGCTCCAGTTTGCGGCCGATCCCCCTGAGGACATGGCCGAGGTGATGGAACTGCTGCGCCGCATGAGCCATGTACCATCCGAAGACCATTGAACGACTGCGGCGCGCCCGCTCAGTGGCCGTGCTAACCGGAGCGGGCATATCCGCGGAGAGCGGAATTCCGACTTTTCGCAGCCCAGAGGGCCTCTGGGCCCGGTTCAAGCCCGAAGAGCTGGCCAACGTAAAGGCCTTCCTGCGCAACCCCGAGCTTGTCTGGTCTTGGTACGAACACCGGCGTCGGGTGGCGCGGGAGGCCCAGCCGAACGCCGCCCATCTGGCCCTTGTTGCGCTGGAGGAGCGCTATCCGGATTTTACGCTCATCACGCAGAACGTCGACAACCTGCACCGGCGCGCCGGCAGCCGCAACGTGGTGGAGCTGCACGGCAACATAGAACGCAACCGTTGCGTCGCCTGCCAGCGGCCCTGGGTCGAACCCGATACAGAGCTCAAAGAGCCGCCCCGTTGCGCGCACTGCGGGGAGCTTGTTCGGCCCGATGTGGTCTGGTTTGGCGAACCTCTGCCGGAAGAGGCCTGGATGCGGGCCGAGGCCGCCGCCCGACGCGCTGAGGTCTTTTTGGTGATCGGCACCTCCGCCGTTGTTTATCCGGCGGCCTGGCTTCCGGAGATCGCCTGGGAATCGGGCGCCTATACGGTCGAGATCAACCTCGAGCCCACCGCTCTTTCCGATCGGGTTCACGATTCCGTCCGGGAGCGCGCCACTGCGGCTCTCGTGCGCCTGCTGGAGTTACTGGGATGATGCGGCATACGAAGATCATCTGCACCCTGGGGCCGGCTACACAGAGCCCGGAGCGGATTCGGGCCCTACTAGAGGCCGGTATGGACGTGGCCCGGCTCAACGCCGCGCACGGCACGCACGAGGATCAAGCCCGGCTGATCGCCTATGTGCGTCAGGCTGGGCGCGAGCTCTCTCGTACGGTGCCGATTCTGTACGATCTACAGGGTCCGAAGATCCGCATCGGCCCCGTAGAGGGTGATGCCGTAGAACTACGCGCCGGTCAGCAGGTGCTGATCAGCACCGAACCTCTGCCGAGCACCAGCTGGCGGCTGAGCACGAACTACGCGCACTTGCCGGAGGACGTGCGGCCCGGGGACCGGATTCTGTTAGATGATGGCCTGATGGAGCTGCGGGTGCTGGAGACGCGTCCGCGGGAGGTTTTAGCGGTTGTGGAGGTTGGGGGGCTGCTGCGTTCCCGAAAGGGGATGAACCTGCCTCGCGTGCCGGTGCGGCTGCCGGCGCTCACGAGCAAGGACCGAGAGGATCTGCGTTTTGCGTTGGCGCAGGGGGTGGAGTGGATAGCCCTTTCCTTTGTGCGGACTGCGGAGGATGTGCGCACGCTGCGGCGCGAGATCGCGGCCCTGGGGGGTCGGGCGGGCGTGGTGGCGAAGATCGAGAAGCCTGAAGCGGTGGAGGCCCTGGAGGAAATCCTGGAGGTGGCCGATGCCGTGATGGTGGCGCGGGGGGATTTGGGGATTGAGGCGTCACCCGATCAGATTCCGCTGTTGCAGAAGGATATTATCCGCAAAAGCCTGCAACGGGCTCGGCCCATCATCACGGCCACGCAGATGTTGGAATCCATGGTCGAAAACCCTCGACCCACGCGGGCTGAGGCCACCGATGTAGCCAACGCTGTGCTGGACGGTACAGACGCTGTGATGCTCTCGGCCGAAACGGCGATGGGGCGTCATCCCGTAGAGGCGGTGCGCGTGATGGCGCGCATTATTGAGGCCACAGAGGCGCGACCGGATCTCTTCCCACCGCACCCATTTACCCCAGCCCGCACTGCGGAGGAGGCTGTAACAGAGGCCATCAGCTACACGGCCTGCGAGCTGGCTCGACAAGTTGGGGCGCGTGCGATTGCCTGCTTGACATTTTCGGGGCAGACGGCCCGCGTGATCGCCAAGTACCGCCCCTGGGTGCCGATCGTGGCCTTTACGGACGATCCCCATGTAGCGGCCCTGCTGCATCTGGTTCGGGGCACAATCGGCGTGCCCATCCCTTTTCAGGCGCACACGGATGCCGTCATCGACCGGGTCCGAGAGGAATTGCTGCGCCGCGGCTGGGCCAAGCCCGGTGATCGCGTGGTGATCACGGCCGGCATGCCGCTTCCGGCCAAAGGCCGAACCAATATGGTGCAGGTGGCCACGCTGTGAGAACCATCGCCACCATAGCGCTGGGCGCCGTCTTGCTTGCCGGTTGCAGCGCGCTCCGACCTCGGGCCGCGCAGACGTGGGTGGACTTCACGGCCTACTTCAACACCTTCTACAACGCTCGGGCGGCTTTCTCGAAAGCCGAAAGGCAGCAGAGGACGGAACACGGGCAGCCGACTCTGCATGAATGGCTGTGGGTCTATACCCTCACACCGGAGGCGCCTGAGGTTCCCGCAGCAGGACCTTCGAGAGGGGCCAGCCCCTCCGACCCATGGAGCACGGCCATCGAAAAGGCCGCCGCCGTGATTCGGGATCGGCCCCGGAGCCGGTTCGTTGACGACGCCCTGCTCTTAATCGGACGGGCCCACTTTTACCAAGCCCAATATGGGCTGGCCGAGCAGAGATTTCGCGAGCTTCTGGAGCACTTCCCTGAAAGCCCCTTCCGCCAGGAGGCGTTCTTCTGGCGGGCCCGGACTCTGGTGGCCATGGGACGCTTACAGGAGGCGCGCGTCTCCTTGGAGGAAGAGCTTAGGCGCCTGGACAGCCGCGCCTCCTCAGCGCAGCCCCGGCTTCGGGTGTTGCTGGGCGAGATCTACTTGCGAGAAGATCGTCTTGAGGAAGCCTTCCAGCACCTCGAGGAAGCCGCAGGTGCCCTAAAATCGGCTCGGGAGCGAGCTCGTGCTAGGCTGCTATGCGGGCAAGTGGGCCTTAGACTGGGCCGCAACCGGGAGGCCGATCGGGCTTTTGAGGCGGTTGTCCGTTCCGGAGTGGATTTCATCTTGATACGCACAGCCGCCCTCGGCCGGGTTGAGGCGCTTCGGCGCTCCGGCGCTCCCGTCGAGGCGCTTCGGCTGTTAGACCGAATGCGGGCCGACGCCAAGTACCTAGAAACCCTGGCTGAGCTCGACTTCGAGCGCGCCTACACCCTGGAACAGATGGGTCGGCCGCAAGAGGCCTTGAGTATCTATCGAGATATGCTGCGCGGAGCGGCGCGCTATAGCCGCGGGCAGGCTAGCTGGATGCGGGTTCGTCCCAAGGTCTACTGGCGGCTCGCGATCTTATACCGGGACGTTTACCGTCAATGGGCCCTGGCTAAGGCCTACGCCGACAGCGCCCGCCTGGGGGCGGACCCACGCTGGGCCGAACAGGTGGGGCTGGAACGGGAGCAGGCCCGGCTTTCCGCCTACGTGCAGCTGCGCCGGGATCTGGAGCGCTCCGATAGCCTGCTCAAGGTGGCGGCCCTGCCTCGCAGGGCCTTCGATTCCCTGCTTGAGGTCCTGCGAGCGCGCAAACTGGCCGATCTCAGAGCGGAGCGCCTTCGCGCGCAGGCCGAAAGGCGTCGCGAGGCCTTCTCGATGGCAAGCCCAGATCCCCCGGCTTGGAGGCGCTCAGGGGCGGTTACGGGGGCCGGACAGGAAAGCGCTCTGGCGGCCGGTTTTCTGTTTCACAAAGATCCGGCGCTGGTGCGCGCAGGCCGCGAGGCGTTTCGGGCGCGTTGGGGCGATCGGCCGTATGCGCCGAACTGGCGAAGACGAGCCGTACTCTTGGCCTCGGCTTCGCCCAATCTAGCCGACGAGATCGGCTCCCGTGGCCTCCAGGACGATGATCTAGAAAGCCTAGTGCGCATCGACACCACAGAGGTGCCCCGGGACTCGGCCTCGTGGGCTCGGCTTCGCCTGCGTCGCGCGCAGAGCATCTACGAACTCGGCAACCTGTTTTGGTTCGCCTTCGGGCTTGCGGATTCGGCCCGTCTTTACTACGAGCGCGTTCTACAGGAGAACCCCGAAAAGAGGCTGGCAGATCAGGCCCGCTTCGCGCTCGCCGAGCTGCATCTGGCCAGAGGGGACAGCTTGAGCGCGCGCCCACACTACGCGCAGCTGGCCTCAGGAAGCGGGCCTCTGGCCGTGCGAGCCCGGCTGCGGCTGGGCATGCGGGAGCCCCTTCAAGAGCCCGATCCGGAAAGGGCGCGCGCCTTCTACGAGCAAGCCCTTTCGCTGTGGAGCGCAGGCAGGTTTGGGCGCAGCATAGAGGCGTTTTTGGAAGTAGTAGATCGGTATCCGGACTCCGAATACGCGCCGCGCGCGCTTTGGGCCGCCGCCCATGCCCTGCGCGACTCCGCCCTCGCCAGGGGCGAAAAGCGTGTAGAGGCCTTTGCGCTCGTCATGCGCCATCCCATGCTAGAGCGCGAACGGCTGCGCCGAGTGCGCAGGGCCTTTCAGGCCGACTCCCTTCTGTGGAGGCAGAAGCTCGATTCCCTGCGCGCCATGTTGAGCCTCTGGGAGGCTGCCCCGGACTCGGAGTGGACGGACTCCCTGCGCCGGGCCCGAGAGCAGATGAAGAGCCAAGCGGCGAGCCTGGAGGCTCTGCTGCGCAAATCGGCGCTCGATTCGGCCCGTCCAGAGGGGCCCGATACGCTCACCATGAGCGCGCTTCTTGGCCTGATCCTGGAGCGGTATCCGAACGCGCCCCTGGCCGAGCGGGCCCGCAGGGCGCTGGAGGCGCTGGCTGTGGAAGCCTCGTCCCCTGAGGCCGGAGTCCGTCCTGCGCGGTCGGTCATGCGGACACAACCGGCCGATCGAGCCTCCTTGCCGGCTCCTAGCGGCCGTCCAACCGTTCCGGATAGTCTGCTTTTAGACGATGCGCCTCGTCGTCTTCGATCCCCCACCCCGCGCCTGGAGCCCGACACGGCGCGCGCCAGGCGAGATACATCTCGTTTTCGGCGCCGTGATGCGTAGCCGGTCTTGGTCTGTTGGGCTAAAGCGGCCTATCTTGCGCGTTAAGGCCTTCTGGCGGAGCGTTTATGCGGGACGTATCGGCTCGGCTTTTGGAAAACGAGCGCATAGGCCCCCGGCTTTGTCTGCTGCGCCTTGAAGCCCCTGAAATTGCCGCCCGGGCCCTTCCCGGTCAGTTTGTGGCCGTGCGCGCAGCCGAGGGTTTCTTTCCGCTTCTCAGACGGCCCATGAGCATATGCGCCGTGGAGGACTCATCCCTGCTGCTCTTGGTCAAGGTCGTGGGGGTCGGAACCCGCCTGCTTTACGAGGCCGAGCCCGGAGCGCACCTGCACCTATTGGGCCCCCTGGGGCGACCCTTTGAGGTAGAGGGGGACTTCGAGGTGGCGGTGCTTTTCGGCGGGGGTGTTGGCGTGGCCCCGTTGGTGTTCCTCGAGCGGGAGCTGCGACGCCGAGGTCGTCGGGTGTGCACGCTCCTGGGGGCGCGCACGGCCTCGGAGCTGGTGCTTCGCCATCTTGAGGATCCCTTCGTGGCCACCGAGGACGGCTCTGCGGGCCTTCGGGGCACGGTGCTCGATTTGTGGCGGATCCGGCTGCAAGGTCATATCCGAGGCCGGATGAAGTGGTTCTCCTGCGGACCCTTGGCCATGCTACGCGCCCTAGCTTGGGAAAGCCAAGCCGGGGGCTGGGAACACGAAGTGGCCTTGGAGACGCCCATGGGCTGCGGCTTTGGCGTCTGTCAGGGCTGTGTGGTGCCCCTTCGGGGGCCTAGGCCCCGCTACGGGCTTGCCTGCATGGAGGGGCCCGTTTTCAAGGCCCAGGAGGTGAACTGGGATGCCCTTGGCCTCTGAAGCCGCCCCCGCTGTGCGCACGGAGGTGGACCTGGGCCGCGGGCTGCGGCTCAAAAACCGCGTCCTGGTCGCAAGCGGCACCTTCGCCTACGCCGATACGGTGGGAGAGCTCGTGGACGTGTCTCGGCTGGGCGGGGTCGTCACGAAGGCCATCAGCCTAGAGCCCCGAGAGGGCAATCCGCCTCCTCGGATCGTCGAGGTTCCAGGCGGCTTGCTGAACGCAATTGGGCTGGCGAACGTCGGCGCGCGGGCTTTTGTGCGGGACAAGCTGCCGCGTCTGCGCCAGCTTGATACGGCCATTGTGGTCAACGTGGTGGGCTTTTGTGTGGAGGACTACGTACGGCTTGTGCGCTTTTTGGATGAACATGAGGGCATCGACGCCTATGAGGTCAACCTTTCTTGCCCGAATGTTAAGGAAGGGGGGGCTTGCTTCGCCGACGATCCCATGATGACGCGCCAGGTTGTGCGCGCGCTGCGGCCCGTCACAGACCGGCATCTCATGATCAAGCTCAGCCCCAATGTGGCCCGCATCGGGCAGATAGCGCGCATCTGCGAAGAGGAGGGGGCCGATTCGGTTTCGCTTATCAACACGCTGGTCGGTATGGCCGTCGACGTGCGCACCCGCAGGCCTAAGCTGGCCAACGTAACGGGCGGCTACTCGGGACCCGCCATCAAGCCCGTCGCCCTGGCCAAGGTGTGGGAGGCCTACAGGGCTGTGCGCATCCCGATTATCGGAATCGGGGGCATTATGAGCGCAGAGGACGCGCTTGAGTTTTTACTTGTAGGCGCTCAGGCCGTGCAAGTCGGCACGGGCACCTTTGTGATTCCGGATCTGGCCGTGCGCATCGTCGAGGGCATGGAGGCGTACGCTCGCAGCGAAGGCCTGCGCGATATCGGCGAACTGGTGGGAGCGCTGCGGATCTAGACGATGAGGGATGCGGACTCGGTTGGCCCTGGTGCTGCTGGGCGCGCTGGTCGGATCGGCGGGGGCGCAGGGGCTTCCGTCGGCCTCGGAGGTCGGTCATGAGCTGCTGCGCTACGTGCGGGCCTTAGAGGGCAAAAGCGGTGCCGAGCGCCGGCAGGTGATCCTTTCGTATCTGAAGTCCTGGGCTGTGCCCTATCGGCTGCAGCCTTTCGATACCGTGCTGGCCCGCACCTCCGATACGCTGCGGGGCGTAAACGTGATCGTGTCCATGGGTCCGGCCAAGCGGCCTGCGTGGATCGTGGGTGCCCACTACGACGCCGCGGCTGGATCTCCAGGGGCCAATGACAACGCCACGGGGGTGGCCGTGCTGCTGGGGCTTATCCGGTTTTTCCATGGACGTCCGCTTCAGGAGCCCATAGCGTTTCACTTTTACGACCTCGAGGAGCAAGGCCTGCTGGGTTCGGCCCACTACGTGCGCTCGGCTGAACGCGGTGAGATCCGGGCCATGCTCAACCTCGACGTAGTGGGAGAGGGGGAGGAGATCTACGTGGGACCTGTAGGAGGCGGGGACGACGATTGGATTCTGCCCCGCCTGCGCCGTGCGGTGCAGGGTGAGCTTTTTCCGCTTCGGGAGCGCGCCTTTTATCCTCACTCGGACCACGCCTCCTTTGCTCGGGCCGGCTTGGAGAACCTTTCGCTCTCTATCGTGCCTCGGGGGGATGCCGATCGGCTGGCGGCCTGGGCCCAGGGGCGGCGTTCGGGCGCAAGCCCGCGCGTGCTCAGGCGCCTGCACAGGGCCTCGGATCGCAGCGCGCATCTGCGCTCTGAAGCCCTGGGCACGGCCTGGCGAGTGGTCGCCAAGGCCCTGTGGATGTGGACCACCTCGGCAGGGCGCCCAGATCTCGAATAGAGGAGGTGCCAATATGCCGCTCATGAGCGCGTTATGGTATGCAATACTCGTGTGGAGCGGCGCTTGCTTGCTTGGATGTGCTGGGCCGCGCCCCGATCCGCCATATCCCCCCTCCGAGCCCTCCCCTATCTCGGCTAGCCCATCGGGGGATAGTCTGCAGGAGCCGATCGCATGGCTACGAAGGGCACTGAACACGACAGGAGGCGTGCAGGCTTGGGCCTCGGTGCGAAGTTATCGGCAGGAATTGGAGCTAGAGCGCTCAGCCCAGCCTCAGAACCACGATCTCGTGTTGCTGTGGGTGCGCTATCCAGGCCGTATGCGACTAGAAGTGGCCGTTAGCGGCGACGGCGCTCAAGGCGGCCTCCTGTTTAACGCCGAGGGGCTTTTTCTGCACGGCCCGCAAGGTAGGCAGCGGCTGGATGGCCCCATGGAGCGCGTCGTGCGTTGGCAACTAGCCCGACCTCGCCCCGAGCTGCTCTTGTTGGAGCCCCAAGGCGGCTGGCGTCTGCTCGCAGCTGAGCTGATTCAGCGCGATGGAGGGTTGGTCTATCGCCTGCAAGCTCAGGCTCCGGATGGGGTGGAGTTGGAGCTCCTCTACAGTGCAGCCACCCTCTTGCTAGAGGAGGAATCTTGGCGCGCCTCTGGCTATAGCGTCCGCTATCGATATGCGGATTATCGTCCCGTGGGACCTCTGCGCATCCCGCATCAGGTTGACGTCTATACGCAGGAAGGTCGGGACCGGCTGCGAGTGTTGCTGACGGAGCTAAACCTAGAGCTGCCTGAGGGCCTTTTTTGGTAGCCTATTCGCCGAGCAGCTGTTTTAGCTTCCGCACGCGGCGTAGAAGCGCCTCGCGGTCTGCCTCTCGATATGCCTCGGGCAGCAGGGAGCGTCGGGTGCACTCCAGTACGGCCACGAGCGTCTGTAGTTCGATTTCCAACGGATAGGCGGGCGACAGGAAATCGGCCATTACCTCCTCTAGCAGCGTTTCATCGATCGCCTCCTGCCCCCGGCTGGCCGCCAGAAACTTCGCCCGCACCAGAAGCGCCTCCATATCGGCCCCCGACAAGGCTATGGAGCCGTCGAGCAGCCGCCCGGGGATGCGGCCTACGAAGGTAGCTCCCGTTTTGCGCACCAGCCCCCAGAAGAGCTCCTCGCGTTCTTCGGCGTTTTGGGGATAAAAAAGGGCTAGGTGCTCTTCGGCGCGCCCTTGCCGTTTTAGATCTACGGGCATAAGATCTGGGCGGGCCGTCAGCAAGAACCACAGGATTCGGCCTCGATGCGTCGTGTCGCTCATAAAGGAGGCGATCATCGCAAACACGCGCCGGGAGACGCCGCTATCGCCCTCTTCGCGTCGATCTCCCAGGAAGGCGTCTGCTTCGTCGATGAGCACGGCCACCGGGCTCATGGCCTCCAGCAGGCGCAGAATCTTCTCCAGGTTCCCCTCGGTGACCCCCTGCCATTGGGAGCGGAAGTTGCGCAGCTTGACCATGGGTATGCCGATTTCCCCGGCAAAGCAGCTGATAAGAAAGCTCTTGCCTGTGCCCACAGGACCGGTAATGAGATATCCCATGGGCAGCACATCGCGCCTGCCGGCGCGCAGGGCCTGAGCGGCCTGGCGCAGGAGCTCCTTGACGGCTCTATGGCCGGCTACCATGTCGAGGGTGTAGGGCGTCTCGACGAACTCGAGCAGCCCGTAAGCCTCGGCCTCGATGATCGCTTTTTTGCGCTCGCGCAGGGTCTCCGGGGTGATCGGGCGTCTGTTTTCGATCGCGTCGGCCAATAGTTGGCGGATGTGCTCCAGGCGCAATCCGGCCGTAAGCTCAGCCAGCGCTTCTATCGACAGCCGGGCATAGCGTCTTAGCGACCGAGCGCGCGGAAAACGGCGGATAAAGCGCAGCCTTTCGGCCTCGTCGGGAAAGGGTATGGGGATTGTCGCATGGTGCGGGCTTCGCACAAGGGGGCGCGCCAGGTCCGCTAGGTTCTCCGTAAGCAGGACGAGCGTAAAATCGGCCTCCAGGAAAAGCGGATCGCTTGCCCAACGCTGCAGCAAGACCAGCGTGGCCCGCTCCTCGGGGGAATGCCCGGAGAGCTCGGTGTTGGGCACGAGCGTTTCCGCAAAATCCAGGATGCAAGCGATCCGTTTGCCCTCCCCAAGTCGCAGCCGAAAGTAGTGCTCCAACAGGGGCAGTAGGAGGCCGGGCTCACGAGGCGGCCGTTGGCTGTAAGAGGTGCCGTAGCGAGCGTCGAATCCGGCCAGGGCCCGGCGAAAGTCCAGTTGCTCTTGGCTTGTGCGAAAGCGCACCCCGGAACCCCGGTCGTAGAACAGGACCAGATCGCGGCCTGCGAAAACGTCTTGCGCCAGAAACTCCGCAAGCGGTACGTATGTCCATGAGCGCCCGGTGCGCATCGGCACCAGATCGCGCACATTGCCGTGCAGGATAAAGTGGCCGATCGTTTTGCTGAGGTACCGCTGGGCCATCTCCTGGGCCCATGCCGGATAGTGCGCTAGGGCGTTTTCAATCGAACGGGCGCCGCGAGAGCGGATGTGCGCGCGCATTCTTCTATGGACCTCCGTTGATGCGAAGATGGGCCCCTAAGGGTGCCCGCGCCAAATCTCGGGGCTGAAGAGGGCAAGCAGGGTGAAGATCTCCAGACGACCCAGGTACATGAGGACGATGTAGACCCACTTGGCCGCCTCGGGCAGACTGCCGTAGTTGTCCATCGGGCCCAGCAGCCCAATACCCGGCCCCACGCCGCCCATCGTGGCGATGGCCCCCGAGAGTGCGCTCATGATGTCCACCCCGGTCGCCGTCACCAGGGCCGATCCCAGCAGGACAAAGCCCATGTAGACGCCCACGTAGGCCACCATGCGCTGCACGACGGGCTCCGGGATGACCTCCGCACCGATGCGGATCGGAAGCACGGCCCGTGGAAAAAGGAACTGGCGGACCTCCCGTACGACGTATTTCACGAGCACCAGGATGCGGATGTTTTTGATCGCGCCGGCTGTGGAGCCCGCGCAGCCGCCCATGAGCATAAGCAACAGCATCCACCACTGCGGAAACGCCCCCCAGGTTTCGTAGTCGGCGGAAGCGAACCCCGTGGTGGAGTGCAAAGAGACGACCTGGAAAACCCCATAGCGCAGGGCCTGCGGCCAGGAGCCGTAAACCCCGCTCCCCACCAAGTAGGCGCTCACAAGCAGCGTAGAGATCAGGGTGCTCAGCGCGTAGAAGGCTACATCGCGGCTGCGGCGCACCAGGTCCCACCGTCCGCGGTAGATCCAGTAGAAGAACCCGAAGTTGCAGCTGGCCAGGAACATAAACAGGGCCGTGATGAGCTCCAGATAAGCGCTCTCGAAGGCCGCATAAGAGGTGTTGCGAGTCGAGAATCCGCCGGTGGCGATCGCGGCAAAGCTATGCGTGATGGCCTCAAACCAGCTCATGCCGCCCAGGCGCAGCAACAAGGCCAGGCTGACGGTCAACAAGGCGTAAATCGACCAC
Organism: Bacteroidota bacterium; assembly: GCA_025059945.1. Lineage (NCBI taxonomy): Bacteria > Pseudomonadati > Bacteroidota > Bacteroidota bacterium. The sequence continues at coordinate 148,942 of JANXDC010000012.1, read as the reverse complement.
AGAATTAGGCCGGTCTGATGCATACGAGGGGCGAGTTTCTCCTGGCCCACCTGGCTGGCCTCGAGTTGATACAAGGCCAGCCCCCCGATGCCCAGGGCGGGCAGCACCAGCAGCACCAAAAGCACGATCCCCAGACCGCCCAACCAGTGCGTAAGAGCGCGCCACAGCAGCAGGCTCGCAGGCAGGGACTCAACGGAGGCGATCACGCTGGATCCGGTGGTGGTAAAGCCCGAGACCGCCTCAAAGTAGGCGTCCGTCCACGTGGGCACAACTCCCGCCATCCGGTATGGCAGGCCGCCCAGCATGGGCACAAGCAGCCAGCCCAACGCGGCGATCAGCGTTGCTTCCCGCGGGCCGAGTGCCGTGGGCACCAAAAGCAGGCCCTCGGCATTCGCGCCAAGCGGCGATCGTCGCCTCCGAAGGCCCCAGGCGTACAGAAAAGCGCCGCAGAGCGCGCCCACGGCCGCGGCCCTGAGCAGAGGGGAGGCGCCGGCATCGTCCCAAGCCAGGCCGAGCAGACCACAGATCCCCATCGCGGCCGCATCGAAAAACAGCAGCGCGCCTAGCGTCCGCAGGATGCGCGACAGGTCCATATTCGGGAGAAGGCCCCTCAAAAGTAGAGGACGGAGGTGGGCTTATCAAGCCAAGCGCGGTTGTTCGAGGCCGACAAGGCCCGTAATTTGGCCGAGCAGCCTGGCCATGACACCATGCACGTACTGCACGTGGCCGCGGAGTGCTTCCCTGTAGTTAAGGTAGGGGGGCTAGCGGACGTAGTCGGGGCGCTGCCCCGGTACCTAATCCGCCGGGGCTTGCAGGCCTCTGTGCTCATCCCGTGGTACGGACATCTGGACCCCGAGCAAGTGCGCCGGGTCGGAGAGGGGGAGCTCTGGATCGCAGATCGCAGACATAGGTATCGGATCTGGCGCGATCAGAGCGGATGGACCCCGTTTCCGCTGTACTTGCTCGAATACGATGGGTTTCGCCCTCCGGGTGTCTACGCGGACCCCGATACGGGCAAGCCTTTTGAAAACGAACTGGCCCGTTATGCCGTTCTAGGGCATGCGGCCGCGGCCTTGGCCGCCGGGGCCGCTTGGCGGACGTCCGAGCTCACCCCAATAGACCTCGTGCACGGTCACGATCATCATGCCGCCTTTACGCCCCTGTGGATGCGCTACGGCGTTTTGCGATCGGAGAAGCCGTTTGTTCTGACCGTACACAACGCGCTTTATCAAGGCCGTTATCCTTGGGCCCAAGTAGAGGCGTTGCGGTGGCCCGCTGGGCTTCCGCGCTCCAGCCTGGACCATGACGGGGCCTTTAACGCGCTCAAAGCCGCCTTGCTTCTGGCTGAGCGGGTTACGACCGTGAGCCCCACGTACGCGCGCGAGCTTGCCGAATGGGCCGGCGGAGGCCTGGAGTACGTGTTTCAAGAGATCGCCCCCAAACTGCTCGGCATCCTGAACGGGATCGATCCGGAGTGCTGGAATCCGGCCCAGGACGCAAACCTGGCCGTTCCGTATGATGCGCGTCATCTGGAGCGGCGTCAGCAGAACAAGCGCGCCCTGGGGTGGCGGCTCGGGTTATCCCTGGACGCGAACGCCTTCCTGATGGCCTTTATCGGCCGCCTGGTGCCGGAAAAGGGTGTAGAGCTTGTGCTTGAGGTCGTTCCGCGCTGGGTGGAGGCATTTCCTGAAGCCCGTCTGGTGGTGCTGGGAACGGGCTGGCCAGATTGGGAGCGGGCCTTTCGAGAGCTAGAGGCCACGTACCCGGAGCGTGTGCGCGCCTGGTTGCGCTTCGACGAGGGCTTAGCGCATCTTCTGTACGGCTCAGCCGATGTGCTGCTTATGCCCTCGCGCACCGAACCCTGCGGGCTCAATCAGCTCTACGCCTTGCGTTATGGATGCATACCGATCGTCCATCCCACCGGTGGGCTACGCGATACGATAAGGCCCCTGGAACAAGATCCTCGAAACGGCACCGGCTTCTGGATGGCCGCCTATGGCGCTGAGGCCCTTTTCGAGGCGATCGGGCAGGCTCGGTCGCTTTGGTGCGATCCGGTCCGGTGGCGCGCGCTGCAGCGCCGCGCTATGCGAGAAGATTTCTCTTGGGATCGCTCCGCCTCGGCCTATCAAGCGCTCTATGAGGCTCTCGTGACGCGATGACGTTTAAGCAGCAAGATGTACTGGCCATAATTCTGGGGGGTGGGGCGGGAACGCGCCTGTTTCCGCTCACTTTGCTGCGCTCCAAGCCGGCTGTTCCTCTGGGGGGCAAGTACCGGCTCATCGATGTGCCCGTGAGCAACTGCCTCAACTCGGGCATCAACCGCATCTTTATCCTGACCCAATACAATTCCGCTTCCTTAAATCGACATATCAACCACACGTATCGCTTTAGCCCTTTTAGTCGAGGGTTTGTGGACATTCTGGCTGCAGAGCAGACCCCGCGCTCCCAACGTTGGTTTCAGGGCACGGCCGATGCCGTGCGCCAGAGCTTGCATCACTTTGAGGAATACCCTTTCCGCTACGCGCTCATTTTGTCGGGAGATCAACTCTATCAAATGGATTTTCGGCTATTTGGTGCCTATCACTGCGAGCGTGGCGCGGCGATCACAATCGCCACCACTCCCGTGCGGGCAGAAGAGGCCCCGGGGCTGGGGATTATGAAGACAGACGGTACGCAGCGCATCGTTCGTTTTGTGGAAAAGCCTCCGCCAGAGCTTTTGGGTGAACTGGAAAGCGACACGGGGCCCGAGATGCGCGATCAGGGCCGTCGCTTCCTGGCCTCAATGGGGATTTACCTGTTCAACCGCGACGTCCTGTTCGATCTGTTATTAGAACATCCGGATCTGGTGGATTTCGGCCGGGAGGTGATCCCGCTGGCCATAGAGCGGCTGCCCGTATATAGCTATCGCTTCGACGGATATTGGACCGATATCGGCACCATCGCCTCCTTTTATGAGGCGAACTTGGCGCTCACAGATCTGCTGCCGGCTTTTAACCTGTACGATGCTGAGCGGCCTTTGTATACGCACGCTCGCATGCTACCTCCCACAAAATTTCAGATGAGCCGTGTGCACCAATCCATCGTGGCTGAAGGGTGCATCTTGGAGGGCTGTGATATCGAGCATTCCGTGATTGGGATCCGCTCCATCATCGGACCGGGCACCGTGATACGGGATAGCATCATCATGGGGGCCGACTATTACGAGACGCCTCAAGACCAGCGTGTAAACCGAGAGCTGGGTCGTCCGGATGTGGGGATTGGCCGGAACGTCTATATCGAGCGGGCGATCGTAGACAAAAACGCCCGCATCGGGGACGGAGTCCAGATTCGCAACGCAATGGGGCTAGAGAAGCACGACGCGGATTTTTACTATATCCGCGAGCGGATCGTGATCATCCCCAAAAACGCCATCGTACCCCCGGGAACGGTGATCTAGCTGGGAACCCGGCCGGATGCCGGGGGGTTGGAGCGAGAAGCTGAGGCGACAAGCAAAGGGAGCGCTGCGCAATGCCACAAAACGGACCTATTACGCTCACGGATCAAAACTTCGAACAAGAGGTATTGCAATCCGAGCTGCCTGTGCTGGTGGATTTCTGGGCGCCCTGGTGCGGGCCATGTCGCATGATCGCCCCCATTATCGAGGAGCTGGCCCAGGAATACGCGGGCCGGCTTAAGGTGGGCAAGCTGGACGTGGACCACAACCCGCAGGTGTCCATGCAGTACAATATCCGCTCTATTCCCACGCTGTTGATCTTCAAAAACGGGCAGGTGGTTGAGCAGCTCATCGGCGCCGTGCCCAAACATATGCTTGTAGGGTATCTAGAACGGCACCTTGCGGTCGCTTGATGCAAGTTCGGCTCTACACCACAGCTTGGCGTCCAGATTGCCATCGAGTCAAGTGGTTTTTGCGCCAACCGGGCATCGCTTTCGAAAAGATCGATATCGATCAGGATCCGGAGGCGGAGGCGCTCGTGATGCAACACAACGAGGGCCGGCGCCGGGTGCCCACAATCGCCTTCGATGGACGGCTATACGGCAATCCGCCCCTGCCCGTTTTGGCTCGCCTGTTGGAGGAATGCCGGGCGTGAGCCTATCACCCATTATGGCCCTCGACTACGGCCGCAAACGCGTGGGGCTGGCCATCAGCGATCGTATGCGCCTTGTGGCCCGCCCCTTGGGTACATATGCGCAGGAGGAAGCCCTTCGGGTGTTGCTTGAGCAGGTGCGGCGCGAAGCTGTAGCGGTGCTCGTGGTGGGCTGGCCTTTGGATATGCGCGGCCAACCGCAGGAAATGGCTCGCGAGGTGGCCGCATACATGCGGCGCATTAAGCATCTGGCGCCTGAGCTTGAGTTGGTGCGCTGGGATGAGCGCCTTAGCACGGTACGCGCGCAGCAGATGCTGCGCGAAGGGGGGGTAAAACGCAAGAACCGCCAAAACAAAGCACGTCTGGATCAGGCGGCTGCCGCGTTGTTGCTTCAGGAGTATCTGGACTTTCTGCGCCTATGCCCCCAACAAGACGGGACATCCTCATCGCCATAGATGGACCCGCCGCTTCGGGCAAATCCACCACGGCCCGGCTTGTGGCCGAACGCCTCGGGCTGCGGTACGTCAACACCGGAGCCCTGTATCGGGCCGTGACGTGGGCTTTGCTTGCGCGCGGAATATGGCCCGCGCATCCAGAGCGCATCTCCGAATTCCTCAGCCTACTTGATCTGGAACTGCAAGAGAGCCCCATGGGGTTACGCGTTTTGATCGACAGCCAAGACGTTACGGAGATGCTTCAGCTGCCTGAGGTTTCGGCGCATGTAAGTGCGGTAAGCGCCCTACCTGAGGTGCGAAGCTGGCTGCTGCAAATAGAGCGCGCCCTCGGTGCTGAAGGAGGCGTGGTTTTCGAAGGCCGGGACATCGGCACCGTGGTCTTCCCAGAGGCCGAGTTAAAGGTCTTTCTGACCGCCGAGCTCGCCGAGCGCGCCCGGCGTCGCTGGCGTGAACTGCGGGAACGGGGCTCTCTGGTGAGCCTAGAGGAAGTGGAGGCCGAACTGCGCAACCGGGATGCGCAAGACGCAACCCGCACGCTCGCCCCCCTGCGGCCTGCCCCGGATGCTAAACTGCTGGATACGACCCTGCTTTCCGTTGCAGAGCAAGTAGAACGGATTGTCCAGTGGGCCGAGGAGGCGCGGCGAGCCCGCCAGGCGGTGCCCGCCTCCGGCGGATAACCACCGTGGACAGGAGGCACGGAATGCGCATCACGATAGACCCCGAATCCGGCTTCTGTTTCGGCGTGGAGTATGCCGTAGCTGTGGCCGAAGCCTTGCTGGAGTCTGAGGGCGTGCTTTACTGTCTGGGGGACATCGTGCACAACGATGAGGAAGTAAAGCGGCTGCGGCAAAAGGGCTTGCGCACGATCACGCACGAAGAGTTGCGTCGGCTTCGCGGGGTCCCCGTGCTCATCCGCGCCCACGGAGAACCTCCGGAGACGTACGAGATCGCCCGCCAAAACGAGCTCACGCTGATCGACGCCTCCTGTCCTGTGGTGCTGAAGCTGCAGAACCGCGTCAAGCAGGCCTATGATGCCGGGTATCAGGTCGTCATCTACGGCAAGCCGGAACATCCGGAGGTGCGAGGTTTGGTGGGGCAAACCCAGGGGGAGGCCCTGGTGATCAGCTCCGAGGCGGAGCTGGAGCGCATTGATTGGAGCCGGCCGATCGCCCTGTTCTCGCAAACCACGAAGTCCCTTGATGCCTTCTATCGGTTGAAGGCAGCTGTAGAAGTCCGGCAGCCAGAAGCACGCGCCTTCGATACGATCTGCCGGCAAGTCTCCAACCGCGACGAGCATTTGGCCGCCTTCGCGCGCGAACACGACGTAATCCTCTTCGTGGCCGGGCGTAAGAGCTCCAATGGACGGACCCTCTATGAACTCTGCCGCGCGCACAATGCGCGCACGTATTTTATTGAAAACGAGACCGAGTTGGATCCGGCCTGGTTCGAAGGAGCTCAGTCAGTAGGCATCTGCGGGGCTACCTCCACGCCCAGGTGGCTCATGGAACGCGTAGCCGAGGCCGTCCGAAACCGCATCGAGGCCCCTCGAGAGCGACAGTAGCTGGGATCGTTGCGGTTTCGTTACTGAGTCCGGATTGCTGTACAGATCCGGGTTAGTTAATTTTCCCCTCGCAAAATCCCTAGCCGCCTTGCCGCATGCCTCGGATTCTGCTTGGCCTGCTTGCCTCGCTCTTACTTGTAGGCAGTGTGCCGGCCCCGACAGAGGCCGAGCATCGGCATGTCATCTGGGTCGCTTCTTGCGCCGACGCAGCCCCACAGCAGCGACACTGGCACGAAGCTGAGGGACAGGCGATCCCTTGCTTCTGGTGTTGGCATACGGGGCGCGCATTGTGGTTTATCCCCTCTGGGTCTAATGGGGAGCTGGTAGTCTGCCTCCGCCTCCCCTGGTTTTCTGCGCCTTCTGCTCGCAGCCTTTCGGTTCATCTGCGTCCCGGTCGCGCCCCTCCTCTGGGAGACCTCCTGGGTGCGTAACCGCTTCATGTCTTGGCTGATCTCAGCGAAGGAGGTCTAGTGTCATGCGGCGATACTATTGGCTTTTGCTCGCTCTATTTGGCGGGCTGGGATGCGGGCTTTTTGGCCACAGGCACGATGAAGATCATGCGGAGGCCGAGGGGCTTCTGTTGCGCATCGGCGCTCAAGAGGTGGTGCGCGTCTGGGATGCGCGCGTTACAGGCTCTCTTTCGGTGCGTGTTGGTCAGGAGCTCGGACCCATTGAGGTGTATTTCTTAGACGAAAACCAGCGCTCCTTTCAGCCCGACCCCTCAGAGTATAGGCTCCAGCTGAACGTGGCCAACAGCGCCATCGCTTCGGTTCGAAGCGGCAGCAGCTGGACTTTCTATTTGCGCGGCCTAGCAGCCGGACAGACGAGCTTGGAAATCGTGCTGCTGCACGGCGGGCATGCGGACTTTCGCACCCCCGCCATACCTGTAACGGTTGCGCCATGAAACGGCTCATCCTGCCCCGGAGGGCTTTCGGGATTGCTCTGTGGGCGCTCCTTCTGAGTTTCGCTCAGAGTCGGGCTCAGGTTCGAACGGCCCTTCTGGAGGGGCGTGTTGTGGATCGAGACACGGGCGAGGGATTGGGCTGGACGTCCGTGTTGCTAGTGGAGCTCAACCGATCCGCCACCGCGCACGAAGATGGCCGCTTCGAGATCGCCCACGTGCCTCCCGGAAGTTATACCTTGCGCGCCTTCCGAATCGGATATCACAGCGTAACGTTGCGCGTGGAAGTGCAGGTCCCGCGCACAACCGTAGAGATCCGCATGGCGAGCACGGCCGTCATGATGCAGACTGTAGAGGTGGCCGCGGATCTGGAGGCGCGCAAGGGCCTGGCGGGTAGCTTGGGAGACGTGATACACGGCGTGCGCCTGCGCCAGAGCCTGGCTCGCACCCTGGCCGAGACGCTCAGCGGCGAGCCAGGCCTGGCTTCTGCTGGCATGGGGCCGGCCACGGTCCAGCCCGTGCTGCGGGGACTGGGAGGATACCGCTTGACCATCTTGGAAGATGGCGCAGGCACCGGGGACTTATCCGCGATGAGCCTGGATCACGCGGTGGCCGTTGATCCGCTCCAGGCCGAGCGGATTGAGATCCTGCGCGGTCCGGAGGCGTTGCTCTATGGCTCCAAGGCCCTAACGGGCGTGATCAACGTGGTCCGCGGCGCCATCCCCATGGAGCGCACCGATCACCTGCACGGAAGCGTAAGCTTGCAAGGGGAGTCCGTAAACTGGGGGCTGGCCGGCGGTGTGGGCTTATGGTTTCCCGCTCTTAAGGGCACGGGCCGCGTGGACGCTTCCGTTCGAAGCGCGGCCGACGTGCGCACGCCTTCCGGAAGGCTGCGCAACACGGCCCTGCAGACGGCCACAGGGTCGGTCGGCTGGGGAATCGATCGCCCCTGGGGAACCCTGGGAGGGGCTCTCATCCTGTACGGATCCCGATACGGCATACCGGGCGGCTTCGTCGGCGCCCACCCCGAGGGCGTCACAGTCGAGATGGATCGGGTTCAGCTTGCCTCGCAGGGGGAGTTCAATCTGCCATGGGTCGCCTGGAGCCGGCTCCAACTCAAACAGGATCTCACCCTGTTTCGGCTGCGCGAGCTAGAGTCAAAGGGCCTTATTGGGAGCGAATTTGCCCAATTTACCTATCAGGTTCGGGCGATCACCCGGCAGAGGCGCTGGGGGCCGCTGCGCAACGGGGCCTTGGGTGTGGAGGCGGGCTACCGGGATCGGTGGGCTGCCTTAGGGTCTTCGACCCCAGATCTCTGGGAGTTCAATCTGGCTGCGGCCGCCTATCAGGAATGGTCCCGCGGGCTTTGGATCGTGCGCGCCGCGTTGCGCGCCGACGGCCGCTGGATCAGTCCGTATCGGGAGCGGATCTCGCGCACCATCGGGCTCATGCGCGCCCGGCAATTTGCCGACCTATCGGCCTCTATAGCCCTCGCTTACGTTCTCCCTGCGGGACTGGATCTGAGCCTGGGGCTTGTGCGGGCCTTCCGGCCGCCGGAACCGGAGGAGTTGTACTCCGAGGGGCCCCATCTGGCCACGTACTCTTTTGAGGTCGGCAATCCCCAATTGGACGGAGAAGTGGGCCACGGAGCCGAGCTCTCCCTGCGTTGGAATCGGCCCGGGATGCGCCTGCGGCTTACGGGCTTTGGCAATCGGATACGGGGCTACATCTTTCCTCGAAACACGGGCCGGATCAGCGCAAGAACGCTGTTGCCCATCTACCAGTACATGGGCACCGACGCCCTCCTGTGGGGCGGGGAGGGGGCTCTGGAGTGGCGGCCGCTAGCGAATTGGGGCCTGTTCGCCTCGAGCAGTTGGGTCTGGGGCGGCTTTGCCGATACCCGCAAGCCCCTGCCCATGATACCTCCCGTGATGGGGCGCCTGGAGCTGCATTACGGCAGCGGAGCGCTATCGGCGCTCTTAGGCCTCCGATTCGCCATGCGTCAAGAACGGGTCGACGTCTTCGAGGAGCCCACGCCGGGATACGCCGTCCTGGACGCCTCGGTTCAGTACTACTGGTCGGGCGGCGCGCTGCTGCATACCCTGGTTTTAGGCCTGCAGAACCTGACCGACGCCGCCTATCGGAATCACCTATCGCGAGTCAAGCGCATCATGCCCGAACCGGGCCGCAACCTCAGGCTTCTGTACCGGGTCTACTTCTAGTTCCCCGTAAGGGCTTGCTGAGGGGGCAAAAAGGCCGTAACATTGCGCACTTTCTCTATCCAGGGTGGGCAAGTCGAAAGGAGTCGGGTCGTGCGGCGCCTGCTGGTAGCGCTCATCGGGCTTTTGCCGTCTTTCGGGTGGGCCCAAGCTCCTGCGCAGTGGGTCTTTGAGGCCCCCTCGGTGGTCTTACGGGGGATCCCGTTTGCCCTCACCGTTACGGCGCGCGACAGCTCCGGGCAAGTGCTAAAGGGCTTCTCGGCTAAGGTGCGTCTTGAGGGCCTTCACGGGTTATCCGAGGCGCGTTTTGAAAACGGCCAGCTGCGTCTACCGAAGGCCGTGCTCGCCCACGCGGGGCGCCAGAGGATCCGGATCATGGGGCCGGACTTCGAGGCCAGCCACGTGGTGCGGGTCATCCCCGGGGTGCTCAGCGTGTTGCCTCCGCTGGTGGCGATTCTACTGGCTCTGCTATCGCGGGAGGTCATCATCGCGCTTGTGGCGGGCATCTGGCTTGGGGCGGTGTTTTTGTTTGACTACGATCCCATCGGGGGCCTATATCGGGTCTTGGATCATTTCGTGCTCAAGGCGTTAAGCGAATCAAGCCATCTGCAGATCATCCTCTTCAGTATGCTCTTCGGAGGGATGGTGGGGGTGATCGCCCGCAATGGGGGTACCCGGGGTATAGCGAGCCTCATTACCCGTTACGCCCGCACCGCCCGCGGAGGCCAGATCGCCACCTGGCTTATGGCGCTTGTGATCTTCTTTGACGACTACGCCAACGTGCTGGTGCGCGGCAACCTCATGCGTCCCATCACGGACAGGTTGCGGATCTCACGCGAAAAGCTCTCTTTTCTTGTCGACACCGGCGCGGCCACGGTGGCCAGCATCTTTCTGATCTCGACTTGGATCGGATACGAGGTGGGGCTAATCGAGCAGGGTCTAAAGCTCATCCAGTGGCCAGAGGAAGCCTACGCGGTCTTTATTCAAACGATCCCGTATCGGTTCTATCCCATCTTCGCTCTGATTTTGGCTCTCCTGGTTGCGCTTCTGGGGCGCGACATCGGTCCGATGCTGGAAGCGGAGCGACGAGCCCGGGCCACAGGACAGGTGTTGCGTCCGGGCTCAAGGCCGGCTACGGATTTGACGGAGAGCACGAGCCCAATCGACGACGGATCCCGTCCAGCGCGCTGGTATAACGGGCTCTTGCCCATTTTGGCCGTGCTTCTAGTCGGGGGATATGGGCTGTACACAACCGGTATGGAGGCCCTGCGCAATCAAGGCGCCTCTTCGTACACGATCGGGGCCATCATCAGCCATTCGGACTCGTACCGGGCCCTTCTGTGGGCGTCGCTGTCCGGATCCTTGGTGGCGATTCTGCTCAGCGTCCTGCAGCGCATCTTAAGCCTTAAAGAGGCCCTTGAGGCTTGGTTTGGTGGGCTTAAGGCCATGCTGCTGGCCATGCTCATTTTGGTGCTGGCCTGGTCCATTGGGGCCGTGACCGAGGAGCTGCATACGGCCCACTACCTTGTGGACCTATTGCGCGGCGCGATCGCACCGCATTGGCTTCCGGTGTTGGTTTTTCTGACCGCTGCGGCCATAAGCTTCGCCACCGGCACCAGTTGGGGCACGATGGCGATTATGATGCCGCTCGTGATTCCGCTGGCCCACACGCTGAGCCTGGATGCGGGCTTGACGCTTTCGGAGCAGACCTTGATCCTACACGGGGTGATCAGCTCTGTGCTGGCCGGGGCCGTTTTCGGGGACCACTGCTCTCCCATATCCGATACGACCATTTTGAGCTCCATGTCTTCGGCCTGCGATCACATCGATCACGTCAAGACCCAGCTGCCGTATGCGCTGCTGGCGGCCGCGGTCGGAATGCTCCTGGGGGATATTCCGACCGCCTTTGGGCTTTCCCCGTGGATCTCGATCGCTCTGGGTACGGGCGTACTGGTGGCGTTTCTGTATCTCTTCGGGCGCAGCCCGGAGCGTTAAGGGCGCGCCTCAAAGGCGACGCCCCAGAGGGCGAAAGAGGAGGGGCTAACCGAGGAACTTGTACCCTACCCCGTAAACGGTGGCGATGTAGCGGGGGTTATCGGCGTCGTCCTCGATCTTTTTGCGAAGGCTGGCGATGTGCCGATCGATGGTGCGCGTGGTAAGATCCTCGCGCGTATGCCAGACGTCACGCAGCAGCTGCTGACGCGAAACCGATCGACCTCGGTGTTCGATGAGGTACTTGAGGATGGCAAATTCAAGCGCCGTGAAGCTGATGGGTTGGTTGTCTTTATAGGCCGTATGCGTGGTGAAGTTGACCGTGACGTTTCCGAAGCTGTATAGCTCCACCGGACCGGGTATAGCGCGTCGTAAGATGGCCCGCACGCGCTCCAGAAGCTCCGCCGCGCTGAAGGGCTTTGTTACATAATCGTCAGCCCCGGATCGAAAGCCCTCGATCTTATCCGCCTCCTGGCCTTTGGCGGTTAGCAGCAACACGGGTGTATGAAGCCCCTCATGACGCCAACGGCGAAGCAGCTCAAAGCCGCTTATACCGGGCAACATCACGTCCAGAATGATCAGGTCGAAGGTTTGCTCGCGTGCCTGCTTCAGCGCCTGGGTTCCATCGAAGGCTAGTTGTGCGGAGAAACCTTCGTCTTCGAAGAAATCCCGAAGCCCTATAGCCAGCTCTTGATCGTCTTCTACGATCAGCAGTCGGGCTTTTGTAAGGTTCTGGCTCATGATCCCGCTGTAGTTTTGCGTTGGCTAATAGGCAAAACGAGCGTAAAGGTGCTGCCGCGACCGAGCTCGCTTTCCACTTCGATACGCCCCCGATGAGCTTGGACGATGTGTTCGACCACGGCCAGCCCTAGACCGCTTCCGGAGGCGCGCTGCGCCAGGCCCGTCTCAATGCGGTAGAAGCTGCGGAAAATATACGGCAGCTGCTCCTTCGGAATCCCAATGCCTTGATCGTGTACGCTGATGCGCACATGCCCGTTGGCGCGTTCGAGCCGAACGCGGATCTCATGAGGCTCGGAGTACTTGACGGCGTTGTCGATCAGGTTAACCAGGGCTTGCGTGAGCGCGCCCGCATCGGCCTCGATCGTGGCGGGCAGATCGGGGCCCCATTCAGCCCGCAGCTTATAGCCTCGGCTCTGGTACAAGGTGCCGAAAGTACGCAGAACCTGATCCAGGAGGGCGCGCAACTCCACCGGTTGCATGTCATAGCGGAGGTGTCCGCGTTCGATACGGGCGAAATCCAGCACATTGTCCACTAGCCGGGTCAGGCGCTCGCACTCTTGCTCGATGATCTGCAGGTACTGCGTCCTCCGCTCCGAGGTCCGAGCCCTTCCCAGGCGCAGCATCTCGGCAAAGAAGCGGATCTTAGCCAGGGGGGTTTTGAGCTCATGCGATACGTTGGAGACGAAATCCGCCTTGAGCCGGGCCAGTTCCATCTCGCGTGTGGCCATGCGGTAGACGAGCAACAAAGCCAAGATCAACACCAAGGCCGGGATGAAAACGCGCACGTATCGGAACAGGCCCTCGGCGGCCAGCCGGTTCCGGTAGCGCACCTCCAGGATCCAATTCGAGAACAGCCCTCCGGCCGGATCGAAGCCGGCGCGATATACGTTCGTGTATTCTAAGTTCCTGCTGCGAGGAGAAAGCCGAAGCGTATCGTAGGGTGTATAAAGCCAAAGCTCAAAGTATTCGTCCGGAAATCGCCCCCGCTGCGTACGCACAAGCTCCTGTAGGCGTGCATAGGCGCGGGGAATGACTTCTCGAAGCACCACCTGAGGATTGATCTTGACCCCCTTGACCACAAAATCGTCATGCTCCCCCACCATAGCGTATAGGTAGACATAGTGAAAGGGGCCCTTTGGACCCTGCCGGACACCCCGCAGAATGTACGGATACAGATCAGGCACCTGCGCCAATAACGTGTCGATGGAAAACACCGCCAACACCTCCTTGGGGTCCTGGCTGGGGTCGCTGGTGTAAACGAGGCCTTCGCGTAGGTCGATATAGAAGGCGTATTCGACCAGGTTGGGGATAGAGTAGGTGTAGTCGAAGCCAAAGACCGGTCCGGAGGAGGTCTGGATGAGGTAGCTTTCACTCTCAACGGCCCGTCGGAGGTTTTGATCGTAGACGAGCTCTTCCGTGTACCGACTCAGGCGATCTAGAAAGAATTCTCCGTCGCTGCGTAGGCCGCGCTCGACCTCCTCGGCCAGATGCGCGCTCGTGCGTAGTTCCTGCAGAGCCAGATACAAGCTGGCCAGAATGGAGAGGGCCATCAAGCCTAGAAGCGTAAGCGAGCGACGTGATAGGCGGCTCATGCCCGCTTTCGTGGAAGCCCCCGATGGCAAGTTAAAATCTAAATTAATGCGGGCGCTCAAGGCAACTGCGCCGCCATGAGCGCACGCCACTGGCTCTCCGCATAGGCGTGCATAGCGGCTGTGTCGACGTCTTGCCAAAAGGCCCCCTCGATATCAAAGGCGATCATGAGCCCGGATTGCGCTAAGATCCGCACCCCGTCGGATAGCGATGCATCGCCATCTTGTTCTTGGCGGGCTTGCCGCAACGCCTCCAGCAGCCCATGCGTGCAGAGAAATAATCCTGTGTCGATCGCGTTGTACTCAGACAAGTCCTTGCCTATGGCGCGAATACGGTCCTCTTCGACGAGCACCTTGGTGGCGTCTGCTAGATCGAAGATGCGCTCCAACTGAAAGTCCACAGCCAGTAGCGCTCCGCCGACGGGGGGCCGGGCCTGGCGTATGCGTCGCATGAGCTGCGGCTCGATCAAGTGATCCGCCATGAGAAGTAGAAACGGATCCGATAGATACGGCTCGGCCGCGAGCACCGAGATCCCATTTTGAAGGGCGTAGAGGGGATTGTATACGAAGCGCAGCCGGAGGGGGCCCTTGTAGAAGGCGAGTATAGCTCCCTGAATCTCGGAGGCCTCGTGCCCCAGCACGATAACGGCCTCTTGGCAGCCGGCCTGTTCGGCGTTCTCCAAGGCGTAGGCGATAAGGGGCCGGCCGGCTACGGGCAGAAGGGGCTTGGGCACGGAAAAGACCCCATTGGGGGTGCGCAAGCGCGAGCCCAAGCCTGCGGCCAATATAAGGGCGGTGGGGATGGTCATGCGCGCAGCGTCTCAAGCAGGTCAAATTCTTCGGAAAGGTGGGTGATCGGCGCTTCTCCACCTAGCACGCGCAGCGTGTTTTTGAGCCGAAAATGCTGAATGAACAGGTCGTGCTCCGGCACGTGGCCCGGGTGCACATGAGGGCTTTTGAAGTAAAACGACAGCCACTCTTGAATACCCTTTAGGCCCGCGCGTCCAGCTAGGTCCAACAGCAGCGCCAGGTCCAGCACTACAGGGGCGGCCAAGATCGAGTCGCGGCACAGAAAGTTGACCTTGATCTGCATGGGATAGCCCATCCAGCCAAAGATGTCGATGTTGTCCCAGGACTCCTTGGCGTCTCCGCGCGGAGGGTAGTAGTTGATGTCCACTTTATGGTAGAGTTCCCCGTAGAGCTCCGGATACAGCTCCGGTTGCAGGATCGTCGACAAGACCCCGGATTTGGTGGCCTCCTTGGCCCGGAAGCTGTCCAGATCATCCAGCACGGCCCCGTCCCGGTTGCCGAGGATGTTCGTCGAGAACCATCCCCGCACCCCGAGCATGCGCGCCTTTAGGCCGGGAGCGATGACGGTTTTCAGAAAAGTCTGGCCCGTCTTGAAGTCCTTGCCCGCAATGGGCACGCCGCGTTCCTCGGCCAGTCGCTCCAGGGCGGGTATATCGGCCGAGAGGTTCGGGGCGCCGTTCGCGTAGGGAACGCCTTCCCGTAGGGCCGCGTAGGCATAGATTTGAGAGGGGGTGATGGCGGGGTCGTTCTCCTCCAAACCTCGCTCGAAGGCTTCCAGGCTCTCATGGCAGGGCGCGGGCCGCATGTAGACCTCGGTCGAACCGCACCAGATCATCACGGCTCGATTTGCTCCGGTCTCCGCAAGCGCGCGGCGGATGTCTTCGCGCAGCATCTCGGCCAGTATGCGCTTATTAGGCGCCTGCTTTTTATTGGGCCCATCTAGGCGCTTGACATAGCGGCGGTCGAAGACGGCCGGCATGGGCCGGATCGTGCGCAGGAAGGGCTCCAGGGGCTCTAGGTCGCGCATCTCAAGCACCTGCGCGCGCACCGCCGCCTCGAAGGCGTCGTCCGGGAAGATGTCCCAGGCGCCAAAGACTAGGTCCTCCAAACGGGCCAGCGGGAGAAAATCCCGGATAAGCGGGTTGCGGTTCTCAGAACGCCGGCCAAGCCGAATCGTCTGCATCTGCGTCAGGGATCCGAAGGGCCGGGCGCGGCCTTGCCGGACCGCTTCTACGCCGGCGATAAAGGTGGTGGCCACGGCCCCAAGACCGGGGAGCAAGACGAGCAACTTGCCCTCTGCTGGGGGAATCGGGGATCCGGTGCGCATCGCGTTACCTTCTCCGTTTGGGGTAGCAAAACGAGCGGATTGCGGCTAAGGCCCACCTATTAACGTGAGGAGCACGAGCAGGCTCAGCCCGCAGCTGACGCAGCAGCGTCTGGTTGCGCCGCCACTGCGCCACAAGCAGCCCAAGTAGAAGACCGTTCAGGATTGTGAGCTCCCAGAGGAAGAACCCAACGGGCTCTCCTGATCCACAGGCTAGTAGGAGGGCGGCTGTTCTGTAGTTAGAGCTCAGCGCCCCCCAAATGCGCACCATGGGCGCCTGATAGGCGCGATACAGCATACGAGCCCGCTCTTGCTCGCTTGGCTCTCGCAGTGAGCGCAGGTGCTCCAGAAGGGGCTCTTGGACCCGACCGGCGAGCTTTTGTAGGCGCAGATATACGTAATACGGCAACACAAGCCAGCGCCCTACGCCTCGAAACGCCGCCCGACGGGCCCACAGCTGCGCCGGATGCTCCAGAGGCGAGGTGGCCTTCCCGTGCACCCAATAGTCGTACAGCTGCCGCTGCAGCTCGTAGGCGTTGGCTTGTACGAAATGGCTCAGCGCCGCCGAAGCGGCCAATAGGAAAGCCCAAGAGCCCCAAGAGGGAGCCGAGGCCCAAGCCAAGCTCACGTATAGAGCCGCAAAGGTGCCGTGGTCGCAGAGCCCGTCTAAGATTTTGCCCAGCTCGGAGCTGCGTCCCGTAAGACGCGCGAGCTGCCCATCGGCCCCATCGAACACATGCCACAGAAAAAGAAGCCCCGCCCCGAGCCAAAGCCAACCGCCCTGCTCGTATTGGCTGAGAGCGAAAGCGGCCCCTAGGCCACTACCCAACCCAGCCAGGGATACGAGATTCGGATGCACCCGGGTGCGCGAAAGAACCCGCACCAGCGCCCAGCTGATCGGGTGGATCAGGTAACGATTCGTGGGATCTTCGATCTCCGGGGTGCGCCACACCGCTCTGTTCGGGCTGGCCACGTTGGCGCTCCTTGTTAACAAATCGTAAACAACCGAAAAGATACGCCGGCTTCGCGCCTCGTACAAGGACCTCCATCAACCCTGGGAGATCTACTTAGTTATAGCGCCCGGAGGAGGACCTGTGTCGAGCAGCCAGGATCCAGATCAGCCCCCAGAGAGCGGCCCAGAGCCACGATCCAGAAAGAAGCAGCGCGCTTACGTTGATCCCATACAGAAGATGATAGAACCATTGGGGCACAGGCTCCCCCTGGCGCACGGGCCGCACCCGAAGGCCCATCCCTAGCACTACCAGATGCAACAGCAGAAGTATTACCGTGTATGCGTAGACACCCCACCGTAGGATCGGATGCCCGCTCAGCACGGCTCCTATCACAAGAAGGCAAACCGACACATCCCAACCCGCTTGACGGAACAGGGCAGTGATCCGCATAGGCCTGATGAAACGCGATCGGTGACAAAGGTAAGCCCTTGCATCGCCTTGTGTATAGGGGTTATCTTTGCGCCGTGTTCTTTACGGGATCCAACCGTCATCGAGAAAGGCGGAGGGAACGGGCCCGAAGAAGCCTTGGCAACCTTTCTTCCGGCTGAGGGAAGAAAACGGTGCCAATTCCCGCCCGCTTGGTCTTCTGACCATGCGGGGGAGATGACGGAAGGAGCCGGCGTGTAGAAACCTCAACCCTATCCCAAATACGCGACGCGCCTCTTCCGCATCGACCCTGGAAGAGGCGCGTTTGTTTTTGCGCGCCCTTCCGCTCCAAGGCAGCGTTCGGGCCTAACCCCTCTGAATCAGATTTAAACCAAAACCAAATTCAGGAGGAACACCTATGGAGCGCGCTTACCGTTTCGAGACCCTGCAGATTCATGCGGGCGCTGAACCCGCGCCGGGCACCAACGCTCGGGCCGTGCCGATTTACCAGACCACCTCTTATACCTTCCGGGACGTGGAACATGCCGCGCGGCTGTTCGCGCTTGAGGAGTTCGGCAACATCTACACCCGCATCATGAACCCCACGACGGAGGTCTTCGAGCGCCGCATGGCCGCGCTGGAGGGGGGGGTAGCGGCCCTGGCCACGGCCAGTGGGCAGGCTGCGCAATTTCTAGCCCTCACTACGATCGCGCAGGCGGGGGACAACATCGTCTCCAGCAGTCATCTTTACGGAGGCACCTACAACCAATTCAAAGTCTCCTTCCCCCGGCTGGGCATTGAGGTGCGTTTCGTAGAGGGGGATGATCCAGAGGACTTCCGGCGAGCCCTTGATGAGCGCACGCGCGCTCTGTATGTGGAGACGATCGGTAATCCGGGCTTCGAGATTCCCGATTTTATAGCCCTGGCCGAGATCGCGCATGAACACGGAATACCCCTCGTAGTGGATAATACCTTCGGGTGCGCCGGGTATCTATGCCGGCCCATCGAGTTCGGGGCCGATGTGGTGGTGGCCTCCGCTACGAAGTGGATCGGCGGGCATGGAACGGCCATCGGAGGGGTCATCGTCGACTCCGGGCGTTTCAACTGGGGAAACGGCAAATTCCCGGCCTTCACCGAGCCGGCTCCGGGCTATCACGGTTTGAGTTTCTGGAAGGTCTTCGGTCCCGATAGCCCCTTTGGCAACATCGCCTTTATCATCCGGGCGCGCGTGGAGGGACTGCGGGACCATGGCCCGTGCTTGTCGCCTTTCAACGCGTTCTTGTTCCTGCAGGGCCTGGAGACGCTTTCACTTCGCGTGGAGCGGCATTGCCAAAACACGCTCATGCTGGCGCGCTGGCTGGAGTCCCATCCCCAGGTGGCTTGGGTCAGTTACCCCGGCTTGGAGAGCCACCCTTACCATGAACGGGCCAAGCGCTACCTGCGAAACGGTTTCGGTGGGGTGCTCGCCTTCGGCATCCGCGGGGGCTGGGAGGCGGGGCGCGCTTTTGTGAACAACGTCAAGCTCGCCAGTCACCTGGCCAACGTGGGCGATGTGCGCACGCTCGTGATCCATCCCGCCTCCACCACCCACCAACAGCTCAGCCCAGAGGAGCAGCGCGCGGCTGGGGTGAGTCCGGATATGATCCGGGTTTCGGTGGGCTTGGAGCACATAGAAGACATTATAGCGGATTTCGAGCAGGCCTTCGCCCGCGTCCCGGTGGTCTAGAGGCGACCCATGCTTGCCTGGCGTGCGCATATCGACCCGGATACGCGAT
The DNA here is from genome assembly GCA_025059945.1 of Bacteroidota bacterium. Lineage (NCBI taxonomy): Bacteria > Pseudomonadati > Bacteroidota > Bacteroidota bacterium. The sequence goes on along the minus strand of JANXDC010000012.1, from coordinate 130,111 downwards.
TTTGGACCCACCCGGGTCCTTTCAAGCTTGAATGCGGAGCCGTCTTGCCTCATGTACAGGTGGCCTACCGCACGTGGGGGCGTCTGGCAGAGGGGTGCGTAAACGCCGTGCTCGTCTGTCATGCGCTCACGGGCTCGGCCGACGCCGATCGCTGGTGGGCCGGCCTCATAGGTCCAGGCCGGGCTCTTGATGTGGAGCGCGATTACATCGTCTGCTCCAACGTGCTGGGCAGCTGCTACGGGACCACGGGGCCGCTTAGCCCCAGGGCTAAGGGTCGGGACCCTTGGGGTCCGGATTTTCCGCCGATTACGATCCGGGATATGGTGCGGCTGCAGGCGGTGCTTTTGGAGCATCTGGGCGTGCGCCGGCTGCGGCTTGTCGTGGGCGGATCCATGGGTGGCATGCAAGCGCTTGAGTGGGCCCTGTTGTATCCGGAGCGGGTGGAGGCCGTCGCCGCGATCGCCGTCTCGGGTCGGCATTCGGCCTGGTGCATCGCCATCAGCGAGGCCCAGCGGCAGGCCATTTACGCTGATCCCCGTTGGCAAGGAGGGCGTTATTACCCTGGGCCGGGGCCCGAGGCGGGCTTGAGCGCGGCGCGCATGATGGCGATGTGTCTGTACAGGAGCCCCGAGAGCTTCGCGCTGCGCTTTGGTCGCAACCTGCAGCCGGAGGCCGACTGCTTCGCCGTGGAGAGCTATTTGCGCTATCAGGGTCGCAAACTTGTGCACCGCTTCGATGCCAATAGCTACGTGCTGCTTACACGCGCCATGGATAGCCATGATCTGGCGCGCAGCCGCGGGCCCTATGAGGCGGTGCTCCGTTCCATAGCGCATCCTACGCTTGTGGTGAGCATCCCAACGGATAGGCTCTACGTGCCGGAAGAGCAACGGGAGCTTGCGCGGCTCATACCCAACGCCCGGCTTGTCGAGTTGGACTCCCCCCATGGACATGACGCGTTTCTGATCGAGACCGAGCGCCTGGGGGCGCTTCTGGCGCGTTTTCGCGCCGAACTGGGACATTGGGCTTGTCGCAGAACGGGGTAAGGGCGATGCGTGTGCTCAAATTCGGGGGCACCTCGGTGGGTTCTCTTGATCGCTTCGCCGTGGTGCTTGAGATCATCGAACGCGCCGCCCGCCGGGAGCCCGTTGTGGTGGTGCTCTCGGCGCTAAGCGGGGTGACCAACGGGCTACTACAGGCCATCGAGTGGGCGCTCGGGCGCGACCGCTCCTGGGAAGGCTTTCTGCAGGAGCTGCAAGCCCGTCATGCGGCCTACGTGGCGCGCTTTGCGCGGCCTGAGGCCTGTTCGGAGCTTTTGAAGGAGCTTACGCGGTGGATCGCGGATCTGCGCCAGTGGCTCGCCGGAATAGAGCAACTGGAGGAGTGCTCCCCTCGGGTGCGGGACCGGATCTTGGGCGTAGGCGAGCGGCTTTTGGTGCCGATCGCAGCCGAGGCCCTGCAGGCCCGCGGTCTGTCGGCTCAGGCCTGGGATGCCACCCGGCTCATCCGCACCGACGCCGCGCATGGAGAGGCCAACGTGGACTGGGAGGCCACGGAGGCCCTTGTGCGCGCCTACCTGCTTCCGCTCCTGGAAAGCCAAATCCCCGTGGTCACCGGTTTTATCGGGGCCACCGAGGAGGGCGTGCCGACGACGCTCGGGCGGGGCGGCTCCGATTACACGGCCACGCTTCTGGGGGCCGCCTTGGGCGCCGATGTCGTAGAGATCTGGACGGACGTCGACGGGGTGCAGAGCGCCGATCCTCGCCTGGTGCCGGAGGCTTTCGTGCTGCCGCGCATCAGCTACCGCGAGGCGGCGGAGATGGCCTACTTCGGGGCCAAAGTTTTGCATCCGAAAACGATGCACCCTTTGGAGCGGCGCCGTATTTCGGTCTGGATCAGAAACACCTTTCGCCCCGAAGCGGAGGGCACGTGGATCGGCCCCGAATCGGAGCTCTGGGAGGGCTGCGTAAAGGCCATCACCTCTTTGGATGAGGCCGCGCTGCTGACCATCGAGGGCTATGGGCTCATGGGCGGGGCCCGGCTGGCCGCGCGTCTTTTTGGGCTCCTGGACCGGTTGGGGGTGTCGGTGATCCTCTCCAGCCAGGCCTCCTCGGATGAGTCCATCTGCTTTGTCGTGCGGGCCGATCAGGCCCGAGCCGTGCTTCGGGCTCTGTATAGGGAGTTCGCCCCCGAACTGGCGGGGGGGCAGATCCGATCGATCGCCCTTCGGGAGGGCATCGGGGTTGTGGCGGCCGTGGGAAGCGGCATGGAGCAGCAAGCCGGTATCGCGGGGCGTTTTTTCGGCGCCCTGGGCCGAAGCCGCATCAACGTGTTGGCCGTCTCCGATGGAGCTTCGCATCAGAGCGTCTCGGTGGTCCTGGATCGGGCCGATCTGCGCAAGGCCGTCTCCGTCTTGCACGGGGCTTTCTTTTTGTCTCACAATCGGGTTTCGCTTCTTCTAGCCGGTCCAACAGGTCAGGTGGGACGGGCGCTATTGCGCCAGCTGCGCGCACGCCACCCTTGGCTGCTTGAGGCTCTGCGCCTGGAGCTGCGTCTAGTGGGCGTTATCACGCGCAGCCGGATGCGCTTCGATCCCAATGGGTTGCCTTTGGATGATCGGCTCTGGGAGCTATTGCAGACAGGTCCAGAGGCGGATTGGGAGGCGCTGTTGCATCAGCTCCAGGAGACGCGCCTAGAACACGCCATCTTGGTCGACTGCACGGCAAGTGAGGCCGTCGCCCGGCGTTATGAAGCCTGGCTCAGGGCCGGTGTGGCCGTGGTCACGCCCAATAAGTTCGCCAATACGCTGGAATGGACCTATTACGAACAACTTAAGCAGCTCTCCGAGCGCGGCGGTGTGCCGTATCGCTACGAGACCACCGTGGGCTCGGCCATGCCTCTTGTGCAAACCGTAGAGGGCCTGCGGCGCACCGGGGACCGGCTGCACAGGCTTGAGGGGGTGCTATCGGGTACGCTTTCGTTTGTTTTCGAGCAGCTGCGCCGGGGTGTTTCGTTCTCCCTTGCCGTGCGACAGGCCTACGAGCGAGGCTATACCGAGCCCCATCCGATGGCCGATCTAAGCGGGGAGGATGTGGCGCGCAAGCTGCTTATTTTGCTCCGCGAGGCGGGCTGGCGCCTGGAGCGATCCGATATCGCGGTCGAGCCGCTTTTCTGCCACCAGGAAGACGACCTAGAACGCTTCTGGGGCCTTTTGGCCCAGGAAGATGAGCGCTGGATGAGGCGGCTGCAAGCCGCCCAGCAGAGAGGCCGGGAGCTGGCCTATGTGGCGCGCTTCAACGGGCAAGTGGCGACCGTGGGGGTGGCCGAGGTGGATCCGAATGGACCGCTGGGCCATCTGACGTCCGGGGAGAACATCGTGGTGCTGTACACGGATCGATACCGCGAGCTGCCCCTCATCGTGCGCGGACCGGGAGCAGGAGCCGAGCTGACCGCAGCCGGGGTGCTGGCCGATATCCTACAGGCCGCCCGGGAGCTGGTCTAGTCCCAGAGCAGGCTCTCCAGGACCTCGACGTACTTATAGGCGCTGCCTGTATTGAAGAGCACCACCTCCTCGTCTTCTCGGATGCGGCCCGCTTGGCGCAGCCTTCGATAGGCGGCCCAGGTGGCCGCGCCCTCGGGGCACAACAGCAGGCCCTCGATGTGGGCCACTTCGCGCATGGCCTCCTGGATTTCCGCATCGGATACGGCCAGGGCCCCGCCGCCGGTGCGACGCACCAGATCCAGCATCAGGAAATCTCCTATCGCGGCCGGCACCCGAAGCCCGGAGGCGATCGTGTGCGCCGCATCCCAGGGCCGCGCCTCGGGGCTCTGTTCCTCAAAGGCTCGCACAAGCGGAGCGCATCCGGAGGCCTGAATCAGAAACAGGCGCGGCCGTTCGGGCCCGATCCAGCCCATCTCGGCCATCTCGTCGAAGGCCTTGCCCATGCCGATAAGGCCGGTTCCGCCTCCGGTGGGGTAGAGCACGACGTCCGGCAGGCGGCCAAGCTGTTCGAAGAGCTCATATCCCAGGGTCTTTTTGCCCTCCAGACGATACGGTTCGCGCAGCGTGGCCAGGGAGAACAGCTCCGGATGCGCGGCCCGATAGGCCTCCAGGGCCCGGGCGCAGTCGGCGATCGTACCCGGCACCAGGTGCACTTCGGCTCCCAGCAGGCGGCATTCGAGCACGTTGGCCTTGGGCGTATCCTCGGGCATAAAGAGCGTGCAGCGCAGCCCAGCTTGGGCGGCATAGGCGGCGGCCGCTCCAGCGGCGTTTCCCGCCGAAGGCAGGCCCACGTGCCGAATGCCCAACTCCAGGGCCCGGCTGATGGCCACCGACAGGCCCCGGGCCTTGAAGCTCCCCGTGGGGTTGCGCGATTCCTCTTTCAGCCAAAGCGCGCGCTGCCCATAGCGCTGCGCTAGGCCTCTAAGCGATAGCAACGGAGTCCAGCCTTCGAGTCGGCTTATGCGATTGCGTTCCTCTCGGACGGGCAACAGCTCCGCATAGCGCCACAGAGAGGGGGGTCGGCTTCGCATAACCTCAGGGCGCAACCGCTCGGCGCACGCCCGCAGGTCGTAGCGCGCCCAAAGCGGCTTAGCGCAGGCTCTACAGACCGTTTGGGGTCGATCGGCCTCATGGTGAAGCCCACATCGGCTGCAGATTAAATCAAGCAGCATCGAGGTTCCCTTTTCTCTGCAAAGCCGCGCTAAATTGACCCGCTAGAAGGCCAAAAGTCCAGGATGCGTCCCATTGATCTGCGCAGCGACACCGTTACGCGTCCTACGCCGGGCATGCTGCGGGCCATGGCGCGCGCGGAGATGGGCGATGACGGCTTTGGCGAAGACCCCACGGTGCGACGCCTAGAGGAGGAAGTGGCCGCCCTGCTCGGACAGGAGGCCGGCCTGTTTGTGCCCAGCGGCACGATGGGCAACCAGATCGCTCTGCAGCTTTGGACCACACCGGGTGAAGAGGTGCTCTTGGATGCCGAAGCGCACATCCTGCATTACGAGGGCGGGGCGCCGGAGCGTTATGCGGGCGTGCGTCTAAGGCCCATCCCGGCCCCCCGAGGTCTTATTCGGGCCGAGCAGCTCTCCGTGCGCGGGGAGGCCGACTGGGAGGCGCGCACCCGGCTGTTGTGTCTGGAGAACACCCACAACCGGGGCGGCGGCGCGGTCTATCCGGTCCAGCTTTTTCGGGAGACGGTAGAGCGAGCGCGCGCTTTGGGCTTGCGCGTGCATTTGGACGGAGCCCGGCTCTGGAACGCCCACGTGGCCACGGGCGAGCCCCTGCAGGCCTGGGCTCGGCTTGTGGACTCCGTTATGGTCTCCTTTTCCAAAGGGTTGGGCGCTCCGGCCGGATCCCTGCTGTGCGCCTCTGAGGAGGCGATTCAGGAGGCGCGCCGCATCCGCAAGCGCATGGGCGGGGGTATGCGTCAGGTTGGCCTGCTGGCGGCAGCCGCCCTGTATGCGCTCCGAAACGGCCATCTTGAAATGTTGCGAGCCGATCACGAAAAGGCGCGCCGTTTGGCCGAGGGTCTGGCGGAGTTCCCCGGTTTGCACGTGGCGGTGCAGACCGTGCAGACGAACATCGTGCTGATTGAGCTTCTGGATCAGCCTGCGGAGGCGTTCGTAAGGAAGCTCGCCGCTGTGGGGGTCTGGATGGTGCCGTTCGGTCCGGCCTGCGTGCGCGCGGTAACGCACCGGGACGTTTCCATGCACGACATCGAGGAGGCGCTGCGTCGCATCAGGCGGATCCGTATTTGAGCAGACGCTCGTGGCTCGTGCTATTTTAAAAACGTTGGGCCGTTTCCATGAAGCAGCCCGTTCACAAAGGCCCGATTAGCGCGCCCCAGGCGCAGGTGTGCTTGCGGACGGTGCAGCGCAACCTCCTCGCGCTGCGTCGCCGAATGCACCCTGCGGTGCGCATTGTCGCCGTGGTCAAGGCCGATGCCTACGGCCATGGGGCCGTTGCCGTGGCCCGAGCGCTTCGGCAGGTGGGCGTGGAGCATTGGGCTGTGGCCAGCGTGCAGGAGGCCGTAAAGCTACGCGAGGCGGGCATAGAGGGGGCGATACTGGTCTTGGGCGTGCCCCTGTATGCGGAGCTGCCCTTGTATGAACGCTACGGATTAGAGCTTGCCGTCACGAGCCCAGAGGTGGCCGAATGGGTCCTGCAGGGAGCTTATCGGCTTACCGTGCACGTAGAGGTGGACACGGGCATGGCGCGCCTGGGGTTGAGTCCGGAGTGCGTGCCTTCGTATTGGGAGCGCCTCAAGGCCCATCCCTCGGTGCGTCTGGCGGGCCTGTATACGCACTTCGCCTCCGCCGATGAACCGGAAAACCGACAGACGCGCGAGCAGATCCGTCGCTTTCGGGCTCTGTTGAGCAGGTTGAGTCCCGATGGGGTGATGGTGCATGCGGCCAATTCGGCCGCGATCGTGCACTATCCGGAGGCCCATTTCGACGCGGTGCGACCCGGTCTGGCCCTTTATGGATATGCCCCCAATCCCCTCTTGCAGGCCTCAAGCGGACTGGAGCCCGCCTTGCGTTTTGTGGGGCGCGTGGTTGCGCTGCGCCGCCTGGCCCGAGGCGCAAGCGTGGGCTATGGGGCCACCTGGCGAGCGCCCCGGCCCACGGTGATCGCCACCGTTAATGCGGGGTACGCCGACGGAATAGATCGTCGGCTCTCGAACCGAGGCTTTGTTGAGATCCACGGCCGTCGCTATCCCATTGTAGGGCGCGTGAACATGGACTTCGTGATGGTCGAGGTGGGCCCTCAAAGTCCGGTTCGCTTTGGAGACCCCGTTGTGCTCTTTGGCAGTCCCAACTGGCATGCCTGGCATTGGGCGGAGGTTTTGGATACGACGCCGTATGAGGTGCTAACCCGCCTGGGGGCCCGCGTGGAACGCGTCTATGAGGGAGATGGGGAATGAGCGCATCGGCTCCGCGTATTTTGGTCGTAGAGGACGAAGAGGACGTGGCCCAGGTCATCGCGCACTTTCTGCGTCAGGAGGGCTACGAAGTCGAAGTGGCGTACGATGGGCTGGAGGCCTGGCAGCGGCTCAGCCCTGAGCACGCCCTCGTTGTGCTCGATGTGATGTTGCCCGGCATAGATGGCTTTGAGCTCTGCCGGCGCATACGGGAGCAGGCCAGTCTGCGGCAGATTCCGATTTTGTTTCTGACGGCGCGTGCTGAGGAAGAAGATCAAATTCGGGGTTTGGTCGAGTTCGGGGGAGATGGCTATTTGACCAAACCCATTAGCCCAGCTGTGCTCGTGGCGCACGTAAAGGCCATGCTGCGGCGGCGTCTGGAAGAGGAGTCGGCCGAGGTGCTCCGGGCCGGGGAGCTGGAGCTTCACCTGAAGGAGCTGCGGGCCTCGCTTCGAGGTCAGGCTTTGCCTCTAACGCATACGGAGTTTCGCTTGCTAGCCCATCTTATGCGCCATCCGCGGATCGCACACAGCCGCGAAGCCCTTCTGGAGCAGATCTGGCAAGAGGGGGCCGTGATGGTGACGGATCGCACCGTCGACGCCCATATAAAGAACATCCGGGAAAAACTCGGACCGTACGCCCCTTGCATCCAGACCGTGCGCGGAGTGGGATACCGATTCGTAGACCCCGCGGAGCTCCAATGAGGTGGCGGCTTGGCCTGCGGGCCCGTATTACGCTCACCTTTCTAGCCCTTGTGGGGCTAGGGGTCCTCATGACGGGGTCCTATGCGATCCTGGTGCTGCGGAACAACATCACGCAGCAGACCCTGCGAAGGCTCCAACAGGAGGCGGCTTGGGTGATTTCGGAGCTGGCCCGGAGCCCCTCTGGGCCGCCGGCACCGGAGCAATTCAGGATGTTCAGCTTACAGCTGGACCGCCACGTCACGATCGCCCGCGGCGAGTCGATCTGGCTTGACGTGTATCGAAACCATGTGCTGCGGGATTCCGGGTTTTTTCAAGCCCCCGAGGTGCGTGCGCTGCGTTTAACCGGCTCAGCTCATGCTTGGCGCGATGAGCTGGGCTGGGGCCGAATGCTTTACGTGGCGCTGCGCGCTCCAGAAGGAGGCTGGATTGTGCGCATCGGGATACCGGAGCGAGAGATGAGCGAGCCGATCCGGCAGATGCGCTGGGTCATTTACTCCGGTATGCTATTCTCCATTCTGCTAGCGGCCCTGGCCAGTTGGATCGTCTCTAGCCGCATCACGAAGCCCATTCGGCAGATCGCCCGGGGGGCTCGCACGATCGCGGAGGGAGACCTGGACCATCGCATCGTGGTCCGGCAGCGCACGGAGTTAGGAGATCTGGCTGAGGACGTCAACCGGATGGCCGAACGGCTGCGCGCCCAAATTCAGGAGCTTCGGCGGCTGGCTCAGCTGCAAAACGAGTTCTTGGGCAATGTCTCACACGAGGTCAAAAACCCCCTGTTTGCCCTGCAGGGATACGTGGAGGCCTTGGGATCGGGTCAACTCAGCCCGGAGCAGCGCCGGGAGTTCGCGCAAAGGGCGCTTCGGAACGTAGAGCGGCTCAATCGGTTGTTTTCGGACCTGATTGAGATTTCCCGCCTTGAATACCGTGAGGACGTGCTGCACTGGGAGGTCTTCGATTTTCAGGAGCTTGTGCGCGAGGCGGCGGAGACCGTACTGGCTCGGGCCCAGGAGAAGGGGCTTCAGCTGCATTACGAGAACCCGTCTACCTTCGTACGCGGAGACCGGGCTCGATTGCAGCAGGTCCTGGTAAACTTGGTAGAGAACGCGGTGGCGTATACGGATCGGGGGCATATTTGGGTGCGGCTTATTCCGAAGGGCGATCGGGTGCTCGTTGAGGTTGAGGATACGGGTCGGGGAATACCGGCGGAGCATGTGCCGCGCATTTTCGATCGGTTTTACCGGGTTGATCGGGCCCGTTCCCGCAGGGAGGGCGGCACCGGCCTTGGGTTGAGCATCGCCAAGAAGATCGTCGAGGCCCATGGATCGCGCATAGAGGTCCACAGCGAGCCGGGCCGGGGTTCGCGGTTTTGGTTTGCCTTGCCGACGGGATCGGCGTAAAGGGGGTTATGGGCTTCTCAAAATCCGTTATGGCACTACAAAAACAATTCTCCAAGCACCTTGCGCAGACCAGCCCGGAGCCGATGGGTTTGGAGGTAGAATGCGCTGAGGGCGTATGGATACAAACGACCGATGGCCGACGCTTTATCGATCTGATTGCGGGCATCTCGGTTTCGACCCTGGGGCATCGGCATCCTCGGGTGCTGGAGGCGATCGAGCGGCAGCTAGCCCGACACCTGCATGTGATGGTTTACGGGGAGTTTATCATAGAAAGCCAGGTGCGTTTAGCCTCTACGCTGGCTGCGCATTTGGCGGAGCGTCTAAACTGCGTCTACTTTACGAATTCCGGGGCGGAGGCCGTAGAGGGGGCGCTGAAGTTGGCGCGCAAGCGCACCGGGCGCGCGCTGTGGGTCTGCCTGGAGGGGGCCTATCACGGGGACACGTTGGGAGCGCTTTCGGTATGCGGCTGGGAGCGGTATCGGGTCCCCTTTAAACCGTTATTGCAATCGAAAACAATACAACCAAACAACTTCAAGGACCTAACTCAGATAGACCGATCCGTGGCAGCCGTTATTGCGGAACCGATCCAGGCGGAAGCCGGCATGCGTGCGCTTGATCCCGAATGGCTAAAAGCGGTCCGGGAACGCTGCGATGAGGTAGGGGCGCTGTTGATTTTCGATGAAATCCAAACCGGTCTGGGTCGAACGGGAACGTTATTCGCCTACGAGCATTACGGGGTGATCCCCGACATCCTGTGTTTGGCGAAGGCCCTTGGAGGCGGCATGCCCTTGGGGGCCTTCGTTGCGGATCGGGAGCTTATGTGGACGCTAGCCCATGATCCCCCGCTATCGCACATCACGACCTTCGGAGGTCACCCCGTAAGCTGCGCCGCGGGGCTAGCGGCCCTTCAGGTGCTTATCGAGGAGCGCCTATGGGAGCGCGCGCGTTGGATTGAGCAGACCACGCGTCGGTTTCTTGAGTCGCATCCGGCTGTACAGGAGATCCGCGGCCGAGGGGCGCTTCTGGGCATCGTTCTCAGGGATCAAGAAGGCGCCCGCAGGGCGGTGCGCAAGGCTCTGCAGGCGGGGTTGATCATCGGGGGCACGCTGCATACGGATAACGTACTGCGCATTGCTCCGCCGCTGATCATCAGCGAAGAGGAGCTTACGACCGCCCTCCGGATCTTGCAGGACGTCCTGGCCTGCCTGTGATCTTCAGACGTGGCGCAACGCTACGAGCACATCCACACGGCCGGCTCGCCGAGCGGGCCACCAGCCCGCAACAAGCCCCACCAAAAGGGTCAGCAGCGCGACCCCCAGAAGCATCTGCGGCGTAATGTGGAAAAACTCCACATACGGTATTCCGTGTCGACCCAGGTAGTAATTGGCCAGGGCGTTGATAACCTCCGCAATAGCCCATCCCAAAAGCCAACCCACCAGACCGCCTAAGAGCCCCAGAAGAGCGCTTTCCAGCAGAAAGAGCCGCTGGATGTCGCTTTCGTAAGCCCCGAGGGCCTTCAGCATGCCGATCTCCCGAAAGCGCTCCAGCACGTTCATGCTCATCGTGTTGGCGATACCCAAGCTGGCCACCAGAAGGGCGATGGCGCCTATCACGAAAAGCGCCAGGTCCACAAGCCAGAAGAGCCTGTCGAGCTCGGCAAACTGCTCTCGGAAGCTGCTCACGTACACCCCATGGGAGGCGATGGCCCGACGCACCGCGTCATGGGCTCGCATGTCGGCCAGCTGCACGCGCAGGGCGCTGTAGCCCGAAGCGCCGGCCCGACGAAGCAACAGATCCACGGTGGAAAAGAACGTAAGCTTCTGCATCCCTCGGGCCACCTCCAAGGGCATGACGACCCGAAAAACCCCCGCTATGGGCTGTCCTGCGGCATCCCAGACGCCTCGAATGCGCACGGAGTAAGAGACGATGCGAATAGGTAGCTCCCCGCTAAAGAACCCCAATCCACCCCAGAGGGCGCGCTGCAAGGCCCCCCAGTCCAGGGTGGCCGTGAGCATGCGCACGCGCTTTCCGATGGCCTCTTCAGGCCGAGCAAAGCCCAGGCGTTCGGCCATGGAGGCGGAGATGAGGATCGCCGTGTCGGCGGGACCCGTGAAGAAACCGCCCCATCGGGGCCGATAGCTGGGCAACCGAGCGAAGGCAAGCGGAACGGCCTCGACGCCGCCGGCTATCTCCCGGCCGTTGGCCTGGAGCCGAACCGGAAATTGTACTTCCGGATAGACGGCCAACACCCCGGGAATACGGCTCAAGACGGCCGCAAGCGAGTCGGTCAAGGGGACTACGGGCCGATTGGAATCGGAGTCCGACTCCAAGGAGCGATACAGAAAGTCCTCCGGTGTATCAAAAGGGCTCGGTTGCGAGGTCACGCGAAGCGTGTTGTATAGCTCCAGGGCCTCAAACTGGGCGCGGGCGTTTCGGCGAAGCCCCGATCCGTAAGCAAGCAACGTCAACAGGGCCATGGCCCCTACGGATACCCCAAGCAGGGTCATGAGGGTGCGCGCGCGATTTCGGGCAAGCCCCAGCAAGGCGAGCCGCACAAGGTCAAAGGGAGACATCTTCGATCACCGCTCCGTCTTGCAGTCGGACAAGGCGTTGCGCGAAGGGTTGGGCCTCGGCTACATCGTGCGTAACGAGTATGACGGTTTTGCCTTCCTCTCGGTGAACGCGGGCCAGCATTTGAAGCACTTCGGCTGCCGTGTGAGAATCCAAGTTGCCCGTGGGCTCATCGGCCAGCAACAGAGGGGGATTGAGCGCCAAGGCGCGGGCGATCGCGACGCGCTGCTGTTCTCCGCCGGAGAGCTCCGTTGGCCGATGGGCGCTTCGCTCTCGCAGCCCCACCAGCTCCAAAAGCGCATCGGCCCTCCGAAGGCGTTCCCTTTTGGACCAGCCCGCCAACAGAAGCGGAAGTTCGACGTTCTCGCGGGCCGTCATAGTGGGAATAAGATGAAAGCCCTGAAAGATCATCCCGACCGTCTGACGTCGATATGAGGCCTGCTCCTTTGCCGTGAGCCGATCCAGCTGCCAGGGTCCGACCGCGATCGTTCCCGCACTAGGCCGGTCCATAGCGGCGATGAGATGAAGCAAAGTGGACTTACCGGAGCCGCTTCGGCCGACAAGCAACACAAACTGGCCGGGATGGATCTCCAGATCCACCCCGCGTAGAGCGCGCACCGAGGTACGGCCCATCGGGTAAGACTTGGTCACGCCCGCTAAGCGCACTTGCATACACGATCCCGGGTTCGCAACGGCCAGCCCATAAACACGCCGACGAGGCTTTCGGTTCTGCTGTCGCCCGGTTGCCCGGACTTTTCGGCCCTTCGTATGTTCGCTCCGGTCCCAGAAGCGGAGAGCAGGCGCTCATGAAGATCCACGAATATCAGGCCAAGGAGCTGCTTAAGCGTTACGGTGTAGCCGTACAGGACGGCTACGTGGCCTTCAGCGTAGAAGAGGCCCTAGAGGCCGCTCAGCGCTTAGAGCGAGAGCGAGGGGTTTCGGCATGGGTCGTTAAGGCCCAAATCCATGCCGGCGGCCGCGGCAAAGCAGGCGGCATTAAGCTTGCCCGCAGCCTCGAAGAGGTGCGCCAAAAGGCTCAGGCGCTGCTTGGGGCGCGGTTGATCACCCCGCAGACCGGCCCCGAGGGTCGGATCGTGCGACGGCTCTTCATCGCCGAGGCCCTGGATATAGAGCGCGAGTATTATCTGGGCATCACCCTCGATCGTTCCCGAAGCCAAAACGTTCTTATGGCCTCTCCAGAAGGCGGGGTCGAAATCGAGGAGGTCGCCCGCCAGGCGCCAGAGAAGATCCTCAAAGAGTGGATCGACCCCGCAGTTGGGCTGGCCCCGTTCCAGGCCCGCAAACTAGCCTTCGGCCTGGGCTTTACGGCCGGTGAGCAGTTTGCGCAGGTGGTGCGCATGATCGAGGCGCTTTATCGGGCCTATGAGGAGCTCGACTGCTCTTTGGCTGAGATCAACCCGCTTGTGCTCACCCGGGATGGACGGGTGCTGGCCTTGGATGCCAAGATCAGCTTTGATGATAACGCGCTCTTTCGTCATCCCGACTACGCGGAGCTGCGGGACCTCAACGAGGAGGATCCTCTGGAGGTCGAAGCCTCCCGTTATGGGCTAAACTACGTCAGGCTTGACGGCAACGTGGGCTGCATGGTCAACGGGGCCGGCCTGGCCATGGCTACGATGGACATCATCAAGCTCGCGGGCGGGGAGCCGGCTAACTTCCTAGACGTAGGAGGGGGAGCAAGCCCAGAAACCGTTGAAGCCGGCTTTCGCATCATCTTAAGCGATCCCCACGTCAAGGCGATCCTGGTGAACATTTTCGGGGGTATTGTGCGCTGCGATCGCGTGGCCGCCGGCATTATAGAGGCCGCGCGCAAGGTCGACGTGCGCGTGCCGCTCATCGTGCGCCTGCAGGGCACGAACGCGGACTTGGCGCGGCGCATGCTGGCCGAATCCGGGCTTAACCTGATCCCCGCTACCGAGCTTGAAGAGGCCGCGCAAAAGGTCACGCAGGCCCTGACCGCCCAGGTTTAGCCAAACCTCTATGAAGGTGCTCGTAATCGGTTCCGGTGGTCGTGAACACGCCCTGGTGTGGGCGCTTTCTCGCATCCCGGGCCTTCGGCTGTACTGCGCCCCCGGTAATCCGGGAACGGCGCAGCTTGCGCAAAACGTGCCCATATCGGCCGAGGACATAGCGGGGCTTTTGGCCTTCGCCCGTCAAGAGGGCATCGACTGCACCGTCGTAGGACCAGAGGCTCCGTTGGTAAACGGGATCGCGGACGCCTTTCACGGCCAATCCCTTCGTCTGGTGGGGCCTAGCGCGGCCGCCGCCCGTTTAGAGGGCAGCAAGGCCTTTGCCAAGGCCTTTATGCGGCGATGGCAGATCCCCACGGCCCCGTTTGGGGTCTTCGATGAAGGAACGATCGCCGAGGCTTGTCGGTTCTTGCGCACCTTTCCGGGCCCTTACGTGCTGAAGGCCGATGGCCTAGCCGGCGGCAAGGGGGTCATCATTACGGATTCGATCCAAGAGGCGGAACAGGTGCTCACGCGCATGCTCCGGGGGGAGCTTTTCGGTCAGGCGGGCAGGCGAGTCGTAATCGAACGCTTTCTACGGGGACAGGAGGCCTCCGTATTCGCCCTCGTCGATGGTGAGCGCTATGGGCTGCTGCTTCCGGCTCAGGATCATAAGCGCATAGGCGAGGGCGACACCGGTCCCAACACAGGCGGCATGGGCGCCTACGCGCCGACACCGCTCGTTGACGAGGCCGCCATGGCGTGCATTCGAGAGCGCATCCTGGAGCCCACGCTCGCAGGCATGGCCGCTCAGGGGACCCCGTATACGGGCTTTCTCTACGTAGGCCTTATGCTCACAGACGAGGGGCCCTACGTGATCGAGTACAACTGCCGGCTAGGTGACCCAGAAGCCCAGGTGGTGCTCCCCTTGTGGCGCAATCCGGAGCTTATGTTGGAGGAGCACCTGCCAGAGGGAATAGCGCTGGAACAGGAAGCCGGTTATGCTGCCTGCGTGGTGCTCGCCTCATCCGGATATCCCGGTCCGTATCAGACGGGCTTCCCCATCTCGGGATTAGATCAGGTGCCGGAGGGCGTGCTCGTCTTCCATGCCGGCACGCGTCAGGACGCCTCAGGCGCACTCCTTACGGCTGGCGGCCGGGTGCTGGGGCTTACCGGGCTTGGCGGGACGCTGGCCGAGGCCCTTGAGCGGGCCTACGCGGCGGCGCAGGTCGTGCGCTTTTCCGGCATGTGCTATCGGCGCGACATCGGCCGCAAGGCCCTGGAACTGATCGCATCGCCGCCCCATCGATGAGGGCCTGCGGATGCTCGGAAGCTTTTTGGAAGCGAGGACGTCGCATCGGCGCGACGCTGGGATTGCTCCTGTTCGGACCGATTAGCCCCGTTCAGGCCCAACAGGTCCCTCCAGACAGCGCAAAACGGGCCTTTCCCGATACCCTGCAGTTGGCTTTGGATAGCCTCTGGACGCTCAAACCGGATCCGGTGATGAGGGCTTCTCAGGAGCCCAGAGTGGCTTCAGGCGCCGTAAGGCTTCAGGGAAATCTGCATCGGGGGGTCCTGATGGGATCGGGGCAGGATCCGGTGATGAGCTCAGCTTTGCGCGTGGAGCTGTCAGGGGAGCTAGCCCCTGGTTTGCAGATACGCGGCCTGCTATCGGATCAGAGCGCACCGCTATTGCCCGAGGGTGCCGCGCAACCGCTTCGGCAGTGGGATCGGGTTTTTTTGGCCGTAGAGGGCGCGCGCCTGCGATTGGCTTTAGGCGATATCGAGGCGCAGATGAAGCCTCCGCTTCAGGTTCGCCAGCGCCGCATGCAGGGGCTAGAGTTCGCCTACCGGGACTCGCTGTGGCGGCTTCAGATCGCGGCCGGACTAGAGCGGGGCCGTTTCTGTCGACAGTTTCTGGTGGTGCAGCCGGGTGTTCCGGGTCCCTATTTGCTCCGCGGTGCCCTGGGGGAGCAGGGGATTTGGATTGTGCCGGGCTCCGAGCGCGTCTACTGGAACGGCAGCTTACTAGAGCGCGATCGCGATTACACGTTGGACTACGCCACAGCTGAGCTTCGGTTTACGATGCGGCGTCTGCCTCGGGCAGATACGCGCGTGGAGGTCGAATTTCAATACGCAACCGAGGACCGGCCTCGGGCAATCGGAGGAGCAGAGGTCGAACTGGGGACCTCTGGCCGAGGCCTCCGGCTGGGCTGGATGCGCGAGACGGACCATCCCGAATGGATCCACGCTGTGAGGGCCGAGCCCGTTTCGGCCGGGGACAGGCCCCCATCTGTTCGTTACGTGCGGGCCGATACCCTCTGGAATGGACGACGGATTTCGTTTTGGCGACCTTGGAGCGGCCAGAAGGCCGATACCCTTTACGCCGTACGCTTCCGATACGTAGGAGCCGGCCTGGGCAGCTATGAGCGCTTGGTCCTGCCCGTAAACGGGATCGCCTACCGATGGGTTGGACCCGGACGCGGCCATTATGAGGTGCTTGAGCAGGCGGAGCGTCTTGATCGGCATCGGGCGTTCCTTGAACTCCCCTCGGGCCCTTGGGGGCATCTGCGCCTGGAGGGGCTGTTCGCGCCGACTTCGGATCAGGCCGCTTGGGGGCTTTCGTATCGGGGAAGCTGGCGCCTTGGCACGCTTGTCCCGGGGCGATGGAGCGCAGAACTTTCCCATCGTCCGCCGGAGTTCGGCGGACTCGAAGAAGCCCTGCCCCCGGACTGGGGATACCGGTGGGGGATCTGGGACCGTTCCGTGCGGGTTGCCGATACGCTCCGTTACGGAAGCGGCCTTTACCAAGTGGCCGCCCAAAGCGGCTTCCGCATACGATGGGAAGCGGAGGCCGATCGCGCAAAGGGGGAGCTAGCCGGGCTTCGCAACGGGCCGTACTTTGCGGCGTTGCGTGCAGAAGCGGAGGCGATCCCCCTAGGACCCGTACGCCTCCAAGGCGGATGGCTGCAGCATCGGGACCGGGTGCGCGCAGCGCAACTGCAGGGCGGCTGGTTGGGGCTAGAGGGCAGCTGGGACCTTGGGCCGGGATGGACGCTCTGGATGCAGACGCGCGCAGAGGGCCGACGCGCGCTAGGAAGCCGGCCGGGCGCGTTTCGAGAATTTGAATCGGAACTCGGGCTGCGCTGGACGGCCTTTTCAGCTCAACCCTGGAGCCTATCCATGTATGTGCGTCGGCTTGAGCGCCCCCGAGAGGTCGGCTCCTTTCCGGGATGGCTTCAAACCGGCTGGCGCTCTGAGCTTGAGGAGCTGCACGTGCAGCTTAATCCGGCCCCCTGGCGCCACTCATGGGGCCGGGGCGAGATGGCCCATAGCTACCGATTGGCGCGCGACCACGCAGGCGAAAGCCAAAGCGCATTCGCCTCCGAAGGGCTTCTTACGTGGTGGCCTTCTGGGGCGGGGCTAGCCCAAGAACGCGAGGTGCGGTTTCGCTGGTTTTGGGGGCGAACAAGCCAGCCTGTGCGCGAGGAGCTCTTCCTGTTCGTAGGGCCGGAACTGGGCCAGTACGTCTGGGAAGACCACAATCGGGATGGCCAGGCGCAGCTAGATGAATTTCGGCCGGCTGTGCTGCCGAGGGAAGGGCAATATGCGCGCGTCTGGGTGGCTTCGGATCGCCGGCAGATAGGCCTAGAGGGGCGCGGCCTGTTGTCCTGGCGTTGGTCGGAGGGCTCACACTGGCGCTACAGCGGACAGCTTCGGATGGAACATCAGGCGGCCCTCTCGGGACGTCGCCGGGGTCTGGAGCACGGCCTGGAGCTGTCGCCATGGGGCTTAGATGGGGCGATGGGCCTGCGCCATGAATGGGGCTATGCGCAAGAGAGGACCTTTTTGGGTGAAGCCAGAAAACAGTCCAACCGCCTACTGGCTAACGGTCGCCTTCCTGTGGGAGGTCGTTGGTATGCCGTTGCGGCCCTGGAATGGACTCATGAGCGCAATCGGGCCGAATCCCTGCCGGGACGCGATATCGCCTTATGGCGCTGGCGGGCGGAGCTAAGCGCGCTGGCCCAGCTGCGGCCCATGCAGTATGTGCAAGTAGGGGGGATTGGGGATCAGCGTCGGGATCGTCTAAGTCGCAGCCGCGTGCATGCCTGGGGCCTGGAGGCGCGTGCGCAACGTTCCCTCGGTCCAGGGCCGCTTCAGGCGGAGCTTGAGATGCAGGTGCGCCGCTTAGGTGGGCGTCTTGCGCGCTACGGCTGGGCGGCCTTTGCCCTTACGGAAGGCTTTACGATGGGCTGGAACATGCGCTGGGTGGCGCGTCTTCGCTGGCCGCTTCGCCCCGGTCTGGAGCTGTGGGCCGAATACAACGGCCAGCTCAGCTCGGGCCTACCCTTGCGCGGCTGGGCGCACCTGCAGGCGCGTATGCGCTTCTAGAAGGGCCCCAGGCCAAGGGGCACTACGAGTACGTTCTGAGCCGCGTAGGCGCTCAGCAGCCGCTCCTCTTCGCCCAAGCGCACCTGCATGGAGCCGTCAAAGGCAAAGCGCTCCACCACCTCTAAGCGCGCTCCCGGTTTCAGCCCGATCTTGGCCAGATACCGCAGAAAATCCGGATGGCTATCCGAGGCCCCCAGGACCCGAGCGGACTGACCCACGGGAAGCGAGGCCAGGGCCACGGCCTCGATGCGCTCTATGCGGCCGTGTGCATCCGGGATGGGATGACCGTGTGGGTCGATCTTGGGGTGCCCCAAAAACGCATCCAAGCGCTCCTCCAGCAAAGGGGACTCGACGTGCTCGAGTTGATCGGCGATCTCGTGCACTTGATCCCAGCTAAATCCCAGGACTTCGGCCAAAAACAGCTCCCAAAGTCGGTGGCGGCGCACCACCTGTAGGGCGCGCCTTCGACCGGCCTCTGTGAGCTTTACGCCCTGATAGCGCACATACTCTACGTATTGAGCTTGCGCCATGCGCTTCATGACATCCGTCACGGAGGCCGGTGTCACCCGCATGAGCTCAGCTAGCCGGCTTGTGGTGGGCCGCTCACCTTGCTCTTCTAGGGCGTATATGGCCTTAAGGTAGTCCTCCAAGAGCTTGGGATCGATCCCCATGGACGGCCCTTGGCATTAGCTCTCTAGCCGGCCTCGGTGCTTGATGATTCGGGCTTCAACCAGAAACACCACGTCCTCGGCTATATTTGTGGCCAAATCCGCGATGCGCTCCAGGTTCTTGGCCACGGCCAGGATATGGAGACAGTTCGTTATGTCCTCCGGCTTGTTGCGCATGTAGCCGGCCCCGACCTGATAGACGCGCTGGTGTAGCTCGTCTACGGCGTCGTCCTGCTCCAGAACCCGATAGGCCAGCTCCACATCTTGGTAGATGAAGGCGTTCAGGCAGTCGCGCACCATCTGGGAGGTGAGCTCGGCCATGCGGCGGATATTCATAAGCTCCATGAGTTCACCGGGTACGCCCTCGATCTTGATCACGTGCTCGGCGATGTTGCGCGCTTGATCGCCCATCCGCTCCAGATCGTTGTTCATCTTGAGGGCCGCGATCAGCAGCCGGAGATCGATCGCCACCGGCTGGTTGAGCGCCAGCAGGCGCTCAACGCGCTTGTCGATGGCGATCTCCATAGCATCAACCTCGATGTCCGTCTCCTTGACCTGCTGCGCCAGCAGGTCGTCGTCGCGCTCCAGCGCTTCAAGACTTTTGGCGATCTGCTCTTCAACCAGACTGCCCATGCGGATGAGCTCGCGCTTGAGCTGCTCAAGCTCGCGCTCGAAATGCCGGTGCATGCCGGATGCGCCCTCGTTTACTTGTGTATACAAATGAAGGTAGGGGGTTCACGCCGGGAAGGGCAAGGTAAGCGCCTAACCGAAGCGGCCAGTGATGTATTTTTCTGTCTCTTCGCGAGCCGGGGCTGTAAAGATCTGTTCGGTGGCGCCGAACTCAATAAGCTCGCCCAAATAAAAGAAGGCCGTGTAGTCGGAGATGCGCGCAGCCTGTTGCATGTTGTGCGTAACGATCACCACCGTGTAGCGAGCTTTCAACTCTACGATCAGTTCTTCGATCTTGGCCGTGGAGATGGGATCTAGCGCGCTTGTAGGCTCGTCCATCAGGATGACCTCGGGTTTTACCGCGAGCGTGCGCGCGATGCAGAGCCGCTGCTGCTGGCCTCCGGAGAGCTCCAGGGCGTTTACGTGCAGTCGGTCCTTGACCTCATCCCACAGGGCGGCTTGGCGCAAGGCTTCCTCTATGATGCGATCCAGCTCACGGCGATCCCGAATCCCGTTGATACGGGGCCCGTAAGCGACGTTTTCGTAGACGGACTTTGGAAACGGGTTGGGCTTCTGAAAGACCATACCCACCCGTTTACGCAGGCTCACTACGTCTACGTTACGGGCGTAGATGTCCTGCTCCTCCAGGAGCACCCGACCCGTAATGCGCACGCCCTCGATGAGGTCGTTCATCCGGTTGAAGAGCCGCAGATACGTCGTCTTGCCGCAACCTGAGGGTCCGATGAGCGCCGTGATTTGATTGGCCGGGATGGCCATCGTGATGTTTTTGAGGGCTTGGCTGGAACCGTACCAAAGGCTGACAGAGTCTGTACGTAGCTTTACGGGTTGTGGGTTCACGCTCGATCCCCCCAGTACGCGGTTTGCGGGGACGGGTTGGGAAAGCGCAAGGTCCATGGTGACTTCTGGGCTTTGTTTCGATTAAAAATCGCATCCATGAGGGAAGCTCGAAAAGAGGCCTGCGTTTTCTTAACGATGACTTAACACTTCCTCTCAAGCAACCAGGCTAGCTTTGCAGGGGGTCGACCAAATACAGGAACGCGCCCTTATGCGACGAATCGGTTGGCTTGGAGTCCTCCTGCTGCTTGCCGCCTGCGGCGGGGGACGCTCGGAACAAGAGCGTCAGGTGGACGCTTCGGTCTTTCTGCAGACCGCCCCGGGAGCCACGGGGACCCCAGCGCAGGTAGCGGTAGATCCCGATCTGCCCGAGTACCAACCCAAGCCCGGGGTGGCCGGGAGGCTTTCGAGCATTGGCTCGGATACGATGAACAACCTCATGGCCCTATGGGCGGAAGAGTTCAAAAAGTACTATCCGAACGTGAAAATCGAAGTAGAGGGCAAGGGGTCCTCCACGGCCCCGCCGGCGCTTATTCAAGGCACGGCGCAGCTCGGGCCCATGTCACGCCCTATGAAGGCTTCGGAACGGGACGCCTTTGAGAAGGCCTTCGGATATTCCCCCACAGAGATCTCGGTAGCCCTGGATGGGCTAGCCCTCTTTGTGCACAAGGACAATCCCATTGATTGCCTTACGCTGCCCCAGGTGGATGCGATCTTTTCGAAAACGCGCCTACTGGGCCATCCCCAAGATATCCGCACCTGGGGAGATCTGGGCCTGCGCGATCCATGGGCCAACCGGCCGATATCCCTGTATGGACGCAATTCCGCTTCGGGCACGTACGGCTTCTTTAAGGACCACGCCTTAGGCGGGGGCGATTTCAAGGCCAACGTCAAAGAACAGCCCGGCTCCGCCTCGGTCGTACAGGGCGTCTCGGTGGATCCCAACGGGATCGGCTATAGCGGCATCGGCTTTGTTACCTCAAGCGTAAAAGCCCTTTCGATCGCCGCCCGGCCCGGAGAGCCCTGTTATGCGCCGACACCGGAGAACATCTACAAGGGCCGCTATCCGCTCTGGCGTCCGCTCTACATCTACGTCAATCGCAAGCCCAACGGCGAGCTGGATCCGCTCGTGCGGGAGTTTCTGAACTTCGTGCTCAGCAAACAGGGACAAGAGGTCGTGATCCGAGACGGCTATCTGCCCCTGCACACGGACATGCTCAAGGCCGAACGCCGCAAGCTCGGCCTGAACCCGGACGCCACGTAAAACGATGGCCACCCGATCGGCCCGCTGGATAGATCGGATAAGCCGCTGGGTCATCACCCTGGGCGGTGCGGGTGTGATCGCGGCGGTGTTGGGCATACTGGTCTTCATCTTCCTAGAGCAGCTTCCCCTATGGCAGCCTGCTCGAGCTGCCCTAGAGGCCAGCGGTCGCCTTCCGATCGGCCTGGCTCCCGAATCCCGGCCGCTTGCCATAGGCGTGGAGGGGGCCCAGAGGGCTCTGGCCCTGCTTGCTGAGCGACCCACCTGGTATGTGTGCGCGCTTCCCACGGGACGCCTTCTCGACAGCCTGCCCATCGGAGGCCTTTCCGGGACCTTGCGGGCGGCCTGGTGGCATGAGCGCTCGGGTGCCGCCGCGCTCTTAAGCAATACAGGACAGCTCTGGCTGGGGCGTATCCAATGGACGGCAGCCAATACGGGCCAAGCTCGGCTTCGAGTCAGCTTAGATACGCTCTGGCAACTTCCCGCAAGACTAGCCCTTCAAGACGCCCAATACCACCCGGAGACAGGCTTTTGGATCGGCCGCGCGACCGACGGAGCCCTCTACGCCGGTAGCCCCGAAGGCCGTATAGAGCAGATCCTGGAGGGGCCCGTATCCGCTTATGTGATGGCGCTAGGTCGTTTGAGCGTACACGCAGCCGGACCCCAGGGGGGGCTGTGGAGGTTGCGATACGAAGCCGGATCCTGGACGGCCATGCTCGATACCGTCCTGGTGGATCCAGAAGGGAGGCCCCTAGTGGTCAGCGCCCTTGCGTTGCTGATCGGCGAGCGCTCCCTTGTAGTGGGGGATGCAACCGGAGGCGTGCGCGTAGGCTTTTACGTTCGCCAAGCTGACGGATCCGAGCGCTTTGTACTCGCCCACACGGACTTTCGTTCTGTATCTGGGGAGATCAGCTCGATTGCGCCTTCTGCTCGAGATCGCCGGTTTCTAGTCGGCACCGTTGCCGGGCACGTGGCGCTGCTGCAGGCCACCTCGGAACGAACGCTGCTCAACATCTCCACGGGTCTGAAATCGGCCAAGGGGATCCTCCTGCCCAGAGGCGATGGGATCGTGCTCGTGGGCGAAACAGGGCAGTACAGGTTCTGGCGCTTGCATGACCCCCATCCCGAGGTTTCGCTCCGGACCCTCTTTGGCCGGGTTTGGTATGAGGGCTATGAGCGGCCCGCTTTTGTGTGGCAGTCTACGGGCGGCAGTGACGACTTCGAGCCCAAGCTGAGCCTAGTACCCCTGATTTTCGGCACGCTAAAGGGGACCTTCTATGCGCTTCTGTTCGCCGTTCCGGTCGCCCTGCTGGGCGCCATCTACACGGCTCAGTTTCTGCACCCCCGATGGCGAGCGCTCGTTAAGCCCGCTGTGGAGATCATGGCCTCCCTGCCCAGCGTCGTCTTGGGCTTTGTGGCCGCCATCGTCGTGGCCCCCTTTCTGACGCGGGCCGTTCCGGGAGTGCTGGCTGTTTTTCTCGTGCTTCCGTTGGTCGTTGTGCTGGGAGCGCTGCTCTGGCATCAGCTCCCCAACACCTGGCGAGAGCGCCTGCCCCGGCGCGCCGAACCACTTCTGGTCTTAGCGTTGGTGCTTATCGCTTTGGGGCTCTCTTTAGAATTCGGTCGCCTCATCGAAGCCCTATGGATGGGAGGCTCGTTTCCGGATTGGGTGCGTCAGGTTCTGCGCGTCTCGTATGATCAGCGCAACGCGTTGGTGGTAGGCTTCGCGATGGGGTTTGCCGTGATTCCGATCATCTTCACGCTCAGCGAAGATGCCCTCTCCAGCGTGCCCCGCTCGTACGTCAACGCCTCTTTGGCCTTGGGCGCCACAGAATGGCAGACCACGCTCCGGGTCGTGCTGCCGGCGGCCGGCTCGGGGCTTTTCTCGGCCATTATGATCGGCTTTGGGCGCGCCGTGGGCGAGACCATGATCGTGCTCATGGCCACGGGTAACACGCCGATTCTGGAATGGAACCCCTTTACCGGCTTTCGAGCCCTTTCGGCGAACATCGCCGTCGAGCTACCCGAGGCTCCGTATCAAGGCACCTTGTATCGCGTGTTGTTCCTGTCGGGCCTGCTCCTGTTTTCGTTTACCTTCCTGGTCAACACGGCCGCTGAGCTGGTGCGCATTCGTTTGCGGCGCAAATACCAACGGGCTTGAGGACGATGCGCGCAACATCCCAGCAGCTCTCCACGCCCAGGCAAACCCCCTGGCAAGTCGGTACCCCCTGGATTTGGCTCCTCGGGGCCGGGCTTGTCGTGCTTCTGCTCATGGTCTTCTGGCTTGTGGGGCTGCTTTTTATTCGGGGCACGCTCGCCTTCTGGCCCGGCGATTTGTGGGCGATCCGCACCCAAGACGGGCGGGTGTATCTAGGTGAAATCCGCCGTCAGGAGCCCATACCGGGTCGAGCCGGGGCCCAGAGGCTACAGCTGCGCGTGGGCAATCGGGATTTGTATGGGATCGACTTTCTGTGGGTGGAGCGCGAACAGATCGCGCAGATGGCGCGCATTCGCGATGCCGTCTTCGTAGAACGCCGCGAGTGGGGCCCCTTTATTGGGTTCGTAGACGCCGTGCGCACCCCGAGCTTTTCCGTCCAGGGTCCGGAGGCCTGGCCGGAGCTGGGGCGTCAGCTCGAGGCCGCGCACAGACGCTATCGCGCCATCACAGGCGTGGAAAAGCGGCAGATCGGGGACGTAAACTACGAGCTCGAACGCCTTCGGCTGCGCATCCGCCGAGCCCAGCTGCGCGGCGAGCAGGAGGCGCTGCAGAACCGACTGCGACCGGCCCTGGAGCGTCTGCAGGCGCGCTATAGCGCGCTGGCCGCTGAGGCCGCACGCCTGAGGGCCGAAGACGCCCGGTACACGGTTACGCTGCGCACCGTCGACGGACGGGAGCGGACGCTGCCGATATCCGCCATCGTACGCGCATACACTCCCAACGATCTAGACCTATGGGGAAAGGCCCGTGTATACACGGATCGGCTTTGGGAATTTCTCTCAAGCGAACCCCGGGAATCGAACACCGAAGGCGGGGTGCTGCCCGCCATCTTCGGCACCGTTATGATGACCTTGCTCATGTCCCTGCTGGTTGTGCCTTTCGGGGTGCTAACGGCCCTGTACATACACGAATACGCCCGACAGGGGTGGGCTATATCGGCGGTGCGGATCGCGGTGAACAACCTAGCCGGGGTGCCCTCGATCGTGTTCGGGATCTTCGGACTGGGCTTCTTTGTGTATTTCGTCGGAGGCCATATCGATCGGCTTCTGTATCCGGAGAGACTGCCTACGCCCACCTTCGGCACAGGGGGGATTCTGTGGGCTTCGTTGACGCTGGCGTTGCTGACCGTGCCCGTCGTGATCGTGGCCACCGAAGAGGCCTTAGCTGCCGTGCCGCAGAGCCTGCGGGAGGCCTCTTTGGCGCTGGGCGCCACAAAATGGCAGACCGTATGGCGCGTAGTGCTGCCGGGCGCAAGTCCGGGGATTCTGACGGGCATGATCCTGGCTGTGGCCCGCGGAGCGGGAGAAGTCGCCCCTCTGATGCTAGTCGGCGTGGTCAAACTCGCCCCTGAGCTTCCCTTCGATCATCATCCGCCGTTTTTTCACCTGGAGCGCAAGTTCATGCACCTGGGCTTTCACATCTACGACGTGGGATTTCAGTCGCCCAACGTGGAGGCCGCCGTGCCCATGGTGTTCGCCACGGCGCTTCTGCTCGTACTGGTGGTCTTGATCTTAAACCTGACGGCGATCCGGATCCGCAACCAACTGCGCCGGAGGTATCGGTTCGGATAGCCCCCTGAAGAAGTGGGATAGGAAGCTCACTTCCCTCTACTTTACATAATGTATCTTATGTATCAAGACGGGAGGGCACGCTCTGCTCCTGAAACTGCAGCTCATAGAGCCGCCGGTACAGGTTGCTACGGGCCAAGAGCTCCTCATGGCGGCCCTGTTCCAGGAGGCGGCCCTGATGCAACACGAAAATCCGATCGGCGCGTTCGACTGTGGAAAGCCGATGGGCCACGATCAAGAGCGTGCGCTGGCCCCGCCAGCTGGAAAGCATCCTCTCGATACGCGCCTCTGTCTGCACGTCGATGTTTGCTGTAGCCTCGTCCAAGATCACCACGCGGGGTCGACGCACCCAGGCGCGCAACAGGGCTACCAGTTGTCGCTGTCCGGCCGAAAGACTTAGGCCGCGCTCCAGAAGCGGCGTATGCAGACCCTTCGGCAGCGCGCGCACCCAATCCGTTAGCTGCAGCTCCTCTAAGGCTTGCCACAGCTCGGGTTCTTGAATTTCGGGATCGCCTAGCGTGATGTTCTCCCAAAGGGTTCCGCTGAATAGAAACGCATCCTGCTGGATGATGACTACGGATTTCCTCAATAACGGTAATTCTAGGTCTCGTATGTCTACGCCCCCTAGCCAGATTCGGCCTCGTTGCGGCTCATAAAAACGGCCCACCAGTTGCATCAAGGTCGTTTTGCCGGCACCCGTTGCGCCCACGAAGGCCACGCATTCCCCGGGCTCCACCTGAAAGCTAATATCCCGGAGCACCCAACGGGGCTCTCCGGACTCTTCTGTGTAAGCAAACCAGACCTGCTCAAAGCGCACCGAACCCGACAACCCGTCGAGCGCGCGCACCCGACCTTGATCCGGGATCACCTCACGGGTGTCGAGCACCTCGAAGATGCGTTCCGAGGCAGCCAAGGCGGCCAAGATCGTATTGTACTTATCGGCCAGGTCCTGTATCGGACCGAAAAACTGTTGAATGTATTGCAGAAAGGCCACCACCACCCCCAGCGTGAGGGCCCCCTGTAGGGCGTTCAAGCCCCCGTACCAGAGCACAAGCCCTGTAGCTAGGCTGGAGATCAGCTGCACAGAGGGCCAAAAGAGGGCAAAGTAGAAGATCGTCTTGATCTGGGCCCGCCGGTGATCGTCGTTGATCTGGCGAAAGCGCTCTTCGACGCGCGCTTCCTGCCGAAACAGCTGCACTATGGCCATGCCTGTTAGGTGTTCCTGCAGAAACGCGTTCAGCCGGGTCACTTCCGATCGGACTTTCCGATACATCAGGCCCACGCGCTTGCGAAAAACGAATGTAGCCCCAACTAGCAGCGGCAATACAGAGAGCGCAACGAGCGCCAGCTGCCAGCTAAGCCAAAACATCATGAAAACGATAAAAAACAGCCGCAACAGATCACCCAAGATCGTGACCACGCCAGCGGAGAAGACATCATCAAGCGCTTCGACGTCGCTGGTGACGCGTGTCACCAGACGTCCAACGGGCGTGCGGTCGAAATAACGGGGCGCTAGACGTATGATGTGCCCAAAGACCTCTTGGCGCAGATCGAAAAGGGCTTGTTGGCCGATCCAGCGCGTCAGATAAGCGCTGAAAAATTGTAGGAACGCCTCCAGTACAAGTAGCCCCAGCAGTCCGAGACCAACGCGCAACAGCCCCTGAAGATCCCCCTTGAGCACGTGCGCGTCGATGGCCACCTGCACCAACTTTGGCCTTAAGGGTCCCAGAAAGGAGACCCCTACTACAAGCACAAAGGCCAGGCCCACAGCCGGCCAGTATGGTCTTAAGTACCCGAGCAGGCGCCGTATGGTGGGCCAGGAGCGTCGGGAAATGCTATGCACGTCGGATGCCCTCATGGGGACCGCGCGCCGCGCTCCGGCGCGCCTTTAGCTCGATGGGTTTAAGCTCCTCGGCTGCGCGCGTATTGGGGAAAACCGTACGGGCCTCCTCCACTAGCGAGGCCACGTCTGTATAGCGAGCGCTGAAATGGCCCAACAACAACAGCCCCACCCCGGCCGTAGCCGCCACCTGAGCCGCCTCTAGGGCCGTGGCGTGTCCGGTTTGTTCGGCCTTCTCCTGCAGGGCATGGTCAAAGGTGGCCTCATGATAGAGCACATCGGCGTCTATGGCGAGCATGATCGCGCCCGGGCAGAAGCGCGTATCCGTCACGTACGCAAACGAGACCCCCGGCCGTGGCGGGCCCACCACCTCCTCGGGGCGTATGAGCAGGCCCTCTGAAACGGAGACGGGCTTTCCGGCTTTAAGCGCCTTGAATTGCCAATCTTCCGTGATCCCCAGCTCCCGGGCGCGCTCCGCATTGACCTTGCCCGGACGGGGTTTTTCCTGAAACCGAAAGCCCATACAGAAGATCCGATGCGCCAGCGGGCGCGCCTCTACGAAATATTCCTCGGTTTCGAGCAACACGGCGTGCTCGAAGCCCTCTGGATCGACCTCCCGCACCACGAGCTCGTAGCCCGGCCGCAGATCGGAGAGCGCGAACATGTACTCCAGATACCCTTTTAGACCCTTGGGGCCATATACATACAGGGGTTCACGCCGCTGCATGAGCTCTAAACTGGAAATAAGCCCAATGAGGCCGTAGAAATGATCCCCGTGCAGGTGCGAGATGAACACATGTTGCACGCGCGAACGCTTCAATCCGGCCTTGAGGAGCCGCATTTGCGTGCCCTCACCGCAATCGAAGAGCAGGATCTGACCGTCGCGCACAAGGGCGAACGCGCTCAGATGGCGCTTGCTCGTGGGAATGGCTGATCCTGTGCCCAAGGGGATGATATGCGTACCCATACTCCGTGCGTATCTTTAGTCGAGGTTCACTCTAGTGTGGCCCTTTCGGGCCTCTGCCGTTGGGATCTGTGGCCTCCAGCTCCGCCTCCAAAAGTTGGCGCCGGAAGAGCCGCGCGTAAGCTCCATTCTGAGCCAGCAAAGTTTCATGGTCCCCGACTTCCAAAACACGCCCCCGCTCTAGGTAGAAGATCCTATCGGCGTCCTTTACGGTTGAGATCCGATGGCTGATCAAAATAAGCGTTCGGCTCTTGCGCCAGCGTCGCAAGGCCTCTAGAATGGTCGCCTCCGTGGCCGAATCGATCGAGGCGAAGGCGTCATCCAGAAGCAGGATCTGAGGCTCTACAAGCAAAGCTCGGGCGATCGCCAGGCGCTGCCGTTGCCCACCGGATAGCGTGACCCCCCGCTCCCCGATCCAGGTCTGCAGTCCCTCCGGAAAGCCCTCCGGATCCAGGGCCGCCAGCCGGGCGGCGTGCTCGATTTCGGCCTCCGTTGACTGGGGCCGACCGAAGGCGATGTTGTAGGCGATCGTCTCCGAAAACAAAAACGCCTCTTGGGGCACGACGGCCAGATCCCGGCGCAAGATGGCCAGGGGGATCTCCTCTAGGGGCTGGCCGTCTAGATAAATCCGACCCCGATCGGGGGCGTACTGCCGGCACAGCAGCCGCAAAAGGGTGCTTTTGCCGGCGCCCGTCGGGCCTACTATGGCCACCCACTGTCCGGGGTGGATCTCGAGGCTTAGCCCCGCCAGGGCCCAAGGCCGATCCTCGGCGTAGCGAAACCAGACGTCCTCCACAATCAAGTGGCCTTGAAGCCGCCCCAGTCGCCTAGTCTGCTGCGATGGCCGATCTTGCACCTCCGGCTCGGTGCGCAGGACCTCCAGCAGGCGCTCTTGGGAGGCCGAGGCGCGTTGGATCATGTTCAGGATCCAGCCTACAGACGTCACAGGCCAGGTGAGCAGGGCAAGATAAATCAGATACTCCGCGATGTTGCCGATCGTGAGCCGGCCCTCTATCACGAAACGCCCGCCGATCCAAAGCACCAGAAGCGCCGAAAGCCCCGTAAGGAACATGATAGCGGGACTAAAGAGCGATTCCACGCGAGCCAGCTCTAGGGCCCGTCTCTGGTAGGCCCTCGACTCTTGAGCGAAGGCTTCTTGCTCGAAGCGCTCCTGGGCGAAGGCCTGCAGAACCCGGATGCCCGAGAAAGCTTCCTGCGCTCGGCTTGTCAGCCGAGCGTACTGGGCCTGCAGGTGTTCGGATCGCTCATGCAGCAGGCGGGCGGCCCAATAAATCGCCGCGGACAAGGCCGGAAGGGGCAACAACGTGTACAACGTAAGCGTGGGGCTTGTGAGGATCATCATGAGCAGGGCGAAAAGGGCCAGCGTGCCCGATCGGGCCGTGTACATAAGGGCCGGTCCCACGTACAGGCGCACCCGTTCGATGTCGCTCATGGCCCGCGTCATGAGATCGCCCGTTGGGTGTTGGTTGAAAAAACGAGCCCCCAGGCGCTCCAGGTGGGCGAAGAGCGCGTTGCGCAGGTCGTATTCGATGTGCCGCGAAGCTACGATGATCGTCTGGCGCGTCAGAAACAAGAACAACCCGGAAAGCGCGGTAAACCCCACCAAGGCAAGCCCGTATCCCAGCAGCAGAGCCCAGCTTATCGATCGCAAGGCCTCCCCCAGGGGGGTTTCATGGGCCCAGGCGCTCCAACTGGCCAGCACCGGAAGCGTGTCGACGGCTTGACGCACCAGGACCGGACTCAGCACGGCGAAGAGGCTCGAGAGGAGCACGCAAAGCAGACCCGGCAGGAAATGCCGCCAATAGGCCAGAAGGTACCGGTTGAGTGCGCGCAGGGGCTTCATGAGGACACAGGAGAGCGCTCCAGCACAACGCGAGGTTGCACAACGGACTTAGGCAGCAAGGCTGGCCAGTAGGCGATGACCTCGCTGGGTTTGGGCCGGCCTCCGGAGAAGCCCGTCACGGCCGAGGGACCGGTCAGGATGAGCGGGGCGATCTGGCGCCCGAACTCCTCAACGGCCCGGTAGTCGTGCGAGCGCACGCTCAGGCGCAGTTCCACCTCATTGGGATCGTATACGGGCGCGGCTATCCCCTCATGACAGGCGTTAACGCCTATGAGCTCGGCGCGAAACTCTTCAACATGCAGCCCCAAATCCTCAAGGCGCCGTTTCAAGATGGCGGCCGCCGCTTGGGCCTTGGCCACGGCCTCGGGCCAAGCGTACACAAGCGTGCCTGTGGCCTTCCAACCGGCGCTGTAGGCTATGGAGACCTTGTAGAACTCCGTCGGAGGCCCCCCGCGCACCCCCCACACCCGCACGCGGTTTTCTCCGACCTGCTCAAGCCGGATGCTGGTAAAATCGGCCACGCACTCCGGGGTTATGTATTGCCGGGGATCGCCGATTTCGTACAGCAGTTGCTCGCGCACCGTGAAGGTATCGACTAGCCCCCCGGTGTTTTCGTGCTTGGTCACGACAAAAGAACCATCCGGATATGCCTCGATGATCGGAAAGCCCACGTGGGCCAGGTCGGGTACGCGCTGCCAATCCGTGAAGTTCCCTCCCGTGGCCTGCGCCCCGCATTCGTTGATGTGGCCCGCCACGACCCCTGAGGCGAGCCGGTCGTAATCCTGCCAGGACCAGCCGAATTCATAGACCATCGGGGCCAAAGTCAAGCCGGTGTCTGTGGTGCGGCCCGTGATCACGATCTGAGCCCCTTGTTGCAGGGCCTCTACGATGGGCGCCGCCCCAAAATAGACGTTTGCGCTCACTACGCGATCTCGAATGGCGCTCAAGGGCTCCCCAGTGTCCAGGTTGCGCAGCTCATGACCCTGGGTGATGAGCTCATCTAGCCTGTCCAGGATGTCATCCCCCAGTACGACGGCCACGGAAACCTCAAGACCCCGTTTGTGCGCGATCTGCAGGACCCGGTCTCGGCAGGCCAAGGGGTTCACCCCACCGGCGTTGGTGATGACCTTGATGCCGCGCTCTACAAGGTCGGGCAGGATCTCCTCCAGCAACTCCGGAAAATCATGAGCGTATCCCAACGCGGGGTTGCGCAGCTTCTGCTTCTGCAGGATGGACATCGTGACTTCGGCCAGATAGTCCATGACCAGGTAATCGATGGGGCCGAGGCGCACCTGATGGATCGGGGCCTGGGGCCAGTCGCCCCAAAACCCCTGTCCGGAGGCGATACGAACGCAGGATTTCATGCTCGCATTCCCCCATCCAGTTTCGATTCAGCAACCGTCATGCAAAAGTCGCCATCTGATGACCAGCGTGCATAGGCCATACGGGGTGCGCTATGGGCCACCCCGAAGCGCCCTTGGGCGTCGAGCACAATTAGACCCGCCGCGGCCGGATATCCGTCCGGATCCCGGACGCGCTCGACAAGGCGCCTGAGCGCCCGTTCGGCGGCGTCTTGGGCCGGCAAGCCCTCTTCGAGGGCCCGCACGGCCTCCGCGGAAAGCAACAAGCGCGCGATCGCTTCACCCCAGCCCGTAGCCGAGGCCCCACCATGGGAGGTGGCATAGTAGCCGCAACCTGGAAGCGGACTGTCTCCGACGCGTCCGGGTATAACGTAGGGGGCTCCGCCCGTTGAAGTGCCGGCCGCGATCCTGCCCGCTTGATCCAGCGCCACGCAGCCCACCGTGCCCATGGGCAGACCGCCCCCTCGGAAGGCTCGGCTGGAGTGATAATGCACCTCCGCCTCTAGCCGCAGAAAACGTTCCCGTTCCCGCTCGGTGAGAAAGAACTCCGGCAAGACCATCTCCAGCCCATGCGCCTCGGCGTAGGCCTCTGCATACGGGCCCACGAGCAAGCTGTACTGCCCACGGCCATGGCGCAAGATATGATAGGCCGCCTCGATCGGATAGCGAATGCGCTGCACGCAGGCTACAGCGCCAAACTCCAGCGTGTGGCCATCCATGAGCCCAGCGTCTAGTTGGATCTGTCCGGCCCGGTTGAGAACCGCCCCTACCCCTGCATCAAAGGCCGGATGCTCCTCCAGGACCCGAATGACGGCCACGACGACCTCCAGGGCCGAGCGCCCCTCGAGCAGGGCCCGTCGACCCACCTCCAAGGCCTGAGCCATGCCGGTCAGGTGATCCGGCACCTCTGCATCCGGAATATCCCAGGCGCCTCCGTGGAGAATTAGAGCAGAACGACAAGACATCGTAACTTGGGATCCCGTTAGTTGGAGCGCACAATTATGCGCCGTCCTTTCGCTTTTGTCTTCATCTGCGTGCTCGGACTGGGCTGTCGATCCCAAGCCTCCGATCCCATGCTAGAGGCCGGCCGCCGGCTGTGGGATGAAAACCGCTGTTGGTTCTGCCACGGAAATGACCTGCGGGGCCAGTATCCGATTGCGGATCGCGTTCCGCTGCGCACGGACGAGGAGCTAAAGGCCTGGATCGCCAACGCGCGCGCACTCAAGCCCGGCACCGTAATGCCCACTTACGACTTTCTGAGCGAGGCCGAACTGGAGCAACTCGTAGCTTACCTGCGTCATCTAGCGGGCTCATAGAAAACCTCTGGCTCCCTGCAGAAACTGCTCGGCCTCGCGCACATCCTCCTCGCTGCCCAGGATGAGCGGGGTTCGCTCGTGCAAGGACCGGGGCTCGATATCCAGAATGCGCCGAAAGCCATCGCTCGCTCTACCCCCCGCCTGTTCGATGATGAAAGCCATGGGGTTGGCCTCGTACATCAGGCGCAGCTTGCCTTTGGGGTCCTTGCTGGAGGCCGGATACAGAAAGATACCGCCATATAGCAGAGTCCGGTGCACATCCGCCACCAGGGTGCCGATGTAGCGCAGCGAGTAGGGCCTGCCTGTGGCCTTATCCTCTTCCTGTAGGTACTGGATGTACTGCCGCATGCCGGCTTCCCAGAAGCGAAAATAGCCCTGATTGGTGCTGTAGATCTTGCCCCGTTTGGGGATCTGAATATGGGGATGGGAAAGCAAAAACTCCCCGATGCTGGGATCCAGCGTAAAGCCGTTTACCCCGTGTCCTGTGGTGTACACGAGCATCGTACTCGAACCGTACACGACGTAGCCCGCCGCGACCTGCCGAGAGCCGGGCTGCAGCACATCCCGACGCAGAGCCTCCCCGTCTCCATCTGAGACGGTTCGACGGTAAACGGAAAAAATCGTCCCAATGGAGACGTTCGCGTCGATGTTCGAGGAGCCGTCCAGCGGATCCAGCAGCACAATGTATTTACCAGGGGATTCGGGCAGCACCAAGATGTCTTCTTCCTCCTCGGAGGCGAGCACGCAGCATTCTCCGCCCCGAGCGAGGGCGCGAATGAGCTCTTGGTTGGCAAAAACATCGAGCTTGCGCACCATCTCGCCGTGCACGTTTTGCTGGCCCGTAATGCCCAGGATATCGACCAGCCCCGCTTTGTTGACCTCCCGGTTGATGATCTTGGCCGCTAGCCCGATGTCCCGCAAAAGCCGGGATAGCTCGCCCGTAGCATAGGGGAACTCCGCCTGTCGCTCGATGATAAACTGTTCCAGGGTGATGACCTTCCCCCCTACATCGAGGGCAGCGCGAGCCGATGTGGTCATACCGAAGGCCCTCCTCAAGCGTATGCATGAAAAACACCCCGCAAGTGCGCAAAAAGTACGACAGGGGCTTTCCTTAGTCAACGCCTCCGGGATCTGGCCATTAGCCCCCCTAGCGGCGTAACTTACGGGCCGCTTCTCCTTACAGGAGCGTCGGATTTGACGAACTCTGCTGCGGAAACTGAGTCCAAGACGGACGCCCCTTTCGCCTCGCTTGAAGAGCTTAGGCGCCGCCCCAGACCGAGCCCTCTCGTCCCAGCCTGGATGGGGGTGGGATTCGTGGTCCTGATCTGGGGGCTCAACTTCACCGTCGTAAAGACCGCTTTGCGCGAGGTGCCCCCTTTCTGGTTCAACGCCCTGCGCTTTACGCTCGCCTTCGGCGCCCTGTGGGGAGGGTGGGTCCTGGGGGCGCCCAAGCCGCTAGAGGGCTTGAGGGCCAGCGGAGAACGGGCTCTGGGTCCGCTCTTCGGCTTGGGGCTCATTGGCCATGGCCTCTATCAGGTGTGCTTTATCGTGGGCTTAGCCCGCTCTACCGCGGGCAGCGCGGCTATCGTGTTATCCGGCACCCCTTTGTGGACGGCCCTTCTGGCGCACCTCTTCGGGCAGGAGCGGCTTCGGCTGCGATCCCTTTTGGGTATGCTGCTGGCCTTTAGCGGGGTTGTGCTCGTAGTGATCTTTGGCGGCCGTCAGGTCTCCCTGGGTGCGGATGCGCTCTGGGGCAACCTGCTGATCGTGGGCGCCTCTTGCTGTTGGGCCGCCTACACGGTGCTCTCTCGGCCTCTGGTGAGGCGCATAGGCCCCTTGGAGGTCACGCTCTGGAGTATGGCGCCGGCTCTGCCTTTGCTGTGGTCTTTGGTGGCGTTGGAGCCCATGCCTCGGTGGGAGCGGTTGTCCGTATGGGCTTGGTTGGGACTGCTATACTCCGGGCTGTTAGCCATAGCGCTTTCCTACGTATTGTGGGCGCACTCGATTCGGCGCATCGGGGCCGCCCGAACAGCTGTATACGGTAATCTTGTACCCGTTATCGCCGCCTCCGCGGGCGTGATTTTGCTTCAGGAGCCTCTGCACGTCTACCAGATGGTGGGCGGCCTCGTTGTCCTTGTGGGCGTGTATCTCGTACAACGCCGCCTTTAGATCAAGCGGCCTCGCGTCGACCGCCATGCCCCAAGGCCTTGCCTGTAGCCGCTGCAAACAGGTGCAGATGCTCCGGATCGGGCCAAAGCCACACGATTTGGCCAGGTTCTACGTCGCGCTCGGATGTGGTCCTTAGGGTGATCCGGCCGGCTTCGGTGCGCACGTACAGCAGAGCCTCGCTCCCCGTGAGCTCGCACATCTCCACCAGTCCCGCTAACGCGCCCTCGGAGCGGGCCTCTTCGGAGAGGCCCCAATGTTCGGGCCGTACCCCGAGCACGACTCGTTCTGGAGGGTCGGAGAGGGTCATGGCCTCCGGAAGCCGAACCCGCAACGGGCCTGCGTCGCTCTCAAAAATCCAGCCTTGCTCCCTACGCAGGCGTCCGGTAAAGAGATTCATGGGCGGGCTTCCGATGAAGCCGGCCACGAACAAGTTGGCGGGATACCGGTATAGCCTCATAGGAGTGTCGATTTGCTGAATTTCGCCTCGGTTCAGCACCACGATCCGATCCCCCATCGTCATGGCTTCCACTTGATCATGCGTCACGTACAGGATCGTGGCCTCTAGCTCCCGGTGTAGCCGCAGCAGCTCGGCGCGCGTTTGCACGCGCATTTGGGCGTCCAGGTTAGAAAGGGGCTCGTCAAACAGGAACACCTTCGGTCGCCGCACGATCGCCCGGCCCAAGGCCACGCGCTGCCGCTGGCCTCCGGAGAGCTCACGTGGCTTGCGATGCAGCAGCTCAGCAAGGCCTAGCATGGCCGCCGCGGCCTGCACCCGGCGCTCGATTTCCTCCTTGGGCAGGCGGCGCAACCGCAGCCCGAAGGCCATGTTCTCGTAGACGCTCATGTGCGGATATAGGGCGTAGCTCTGAAAGACCATCGCGATATCGCGCGCTTTGGGAGGGACGTCGTTGACCCGGACTCCGTCGATGTACAAGTTGCCCGATGTGATCTCCTCTAGCCCGGCGATCATGCGCAAAAGGGTCGTTTTGCCGCATCCCGAGGGGCCGACGAGCACCACAAACTCCCGGTCTTGGACCTCGAAACTTACTTCGCGCACGGCTACTTGGCCGCTTGCGTAAACCTTGGAGACCCGCTCTAGCACCAGATGCGCCATGTGCAGGTTGCCTCCTCTGCGCAAACCCGGACGGTCAACGGGGAAGTTACACTTTTTTAAAGCAGGAGCCAATTCGGGTTTGATCCGAAAGCCGGCCGGGCCGAATCTTTGCGGACGATGATCGACTGGGAACGCGCGCTACGGACTACCGTTCTTCAGACGCATTTTCCCTGGGGGGAACGGCGTCAGGGCAAGGTGCGCGACACATATGCCCTGGACGACTGGCTTATTCTGGTCACCACGGATCGCGTCTCCGCTTTCGATTACGTCTTTCCGGAGCCCATACCCTTAAAAGGCCAGGTGCTTACGGGGCTTACGGCCTATTTTTTAGAGGCCAGCCGCCATATCGCCCCCAATCACCTGGTGGCCATGCCAGATCCTAACGTGCTCATCGCACGCCGGACCCGCCCCTATCCGGTCGAGATCATCGTGCGCGGCTATCTTGCTGGGCATGCCTGGCGCATCTACGCTAGCGGGATCCGGGAGCTGTGCGGCGTGCGCTTGCCGGAGGGCTTGCATGCTTATGAGGCGCTGCCGGAGCCCATTGTGACACCCACCACGAAAGCCATAACGGGCCATGATCAGGACATGAGCCCCCGACAGCTCATCGAGCGAGGGCTTGTGCCGGCCCACGTATACGAGCAGATGGAGGCCATAGCGCTCGCCCTGTACCGACATGGGGCCGCCTTGGCCGCCGCGCGAGGGCTTATCCTAGCGGATACCAAGTACGAATTCGGGGATTGGCACGGTCGGCTGCTGCTGATCGATGAGCTTCACACGCCGGACTCCTCACGCTACTTCTTCATCGAGGACTACGAAACCGCGCTGCGCCGCGGCCGCCCCCCTCGACAGCTTTCCAAGGAGTTTTTGCGTGAATACCTCCTAGAGCAGGGCTTTCGGGGTGATCCGGATCAAGCTCCCCCTCCGCTTCCTGAAAGCCTGCGGCTAGAGCTGGCGCGGCGCTACGTGGAACTCTACGAGCTCCTCACGGCTCAGCGCTTCATGCCCGCCTATGACGAGGCCCCCTTAGATCGCATCTACCGGCGCGTCTGCGACTGGCTCCGGAACCAGGGGCTCGCCTAGGGTCCTGCTCCTATAGCTCATACAGGTCCGGTCGGCGATTGGCCCAAGGGTCGTTTAGTGCGGTGATCCGCTTATCCCGGGCCAGCATGGGATCAATCCCCGTTCTAAACAGACCCGTATCGCGGCGACCTACCGCCAGCAACAGGTTGCCAGAAGGGTTTACGAGCTGACTTTTCCCGTAAACCGAAGCATCTCGTGGCCATCGGATTCGGCCCCCCATCGATTGGCTCTCGTAGCGGATCATCACCTCCAGTCGGAAGCATCCCAGGTCGTAAACCTGTAGAGGCCCCTCGCTTGGTGTAAGGTCTCCGGGGACCCGCGATAAGGGCGCTGTTGTAGAGCCGTCCACTTGCGCGTTCGGCTATTCCCGCCACCGCCACAAGCCCCTGGGCGCCACGCCCATGTGAGCACAGCCCGGCTAATGGGGCCCTCTAGAAGGGGTTCGGCCTCTTTACGGCTGCTGAAGCAATATCCAGAGGCGAGAAAAGCTCCGACAGCACGAGCGGGTCAAAATGTTCGTATTCGCGCAGCAGCTCGTCGACACACTCTAGGTTGGCCGCTATGTCCACATAATGGGGCCTTATATTGCAGAGGGCCGACGCGCACAGGTCCTACCTTGAAAGGAGGAGGCTTTTTACCGAACAGATCGCCACCACGTCTGCGATGTCCTCGGCGCTGGCCCCTCGCGAAAGGTCATTGACGGGCTTAGCCGCACCCTGCAAGATGGGCCCTAACGCCCGCGCGCCCGCCAGGCGCTCTGTGATCTTGTAGGCGATGTTGCCCGCATCCAAATTCGGGAAGATCAGCACATTTGCCCTTCCCGCTACGGGGCTTTCTGGCGCCTTTCTTGAGGCCACCTCCGGCACGTAGGCCGCGTCGAATTGCAACTCCCCGTCCACGCACAGATCCGGCCGCAACTGCCGCACAAACTCCGCAGCTTGCCGCACCTTGCTTACCGATTCGTGTTCTGCGCTGCCTTTGGTGGAAAACGACAGCATAGCGATCCGTGGCTCCTCTCCCGTAAGAAGCCGGTGCATAGCCGCGCTGTCGATGGCGATCTGGGCCAGCTGATCGGCCGTGGGATAGGGCACCACCCCGCAATCGGCATATGTCAGGGCTTGCCCCGTGGGTAAGAGCATTAGAAAGCTGCTCGACAGAAGCGATGATCCGGGGGCGAGTCCGATCACGCGCATTACGGCCCGCAGCACGGCAGCCGTTGTGTGCACGGCGCCCGCTACGAGCCCGTCAACCTCTCCCGAGCGTAGCATAAGGGCGCCGAAATAAAGCGGCTCCTTGGCTAGCCGGTAAGCCTCCTCTTTTGTCATGCCCTTGCTCTTGCGTAACCGATAGAGCTCCTCGGCGTACTCGGAGAGCCGATCCGAGTGCTCTGGAAATACTATTGGGACCCCCTCCAAGATCAGTCCAAGTTTCTGTGCCGAGGCTTGTATGCGTTCTGGATCCCCCAGCAGAATGGGCCGTGCTAGTTGGTTTTCTAAAATAAGTTGTACTGCTTTCAAGGTTCGCGCTTCTTCTCCTTCCGGTAGTACGATGCGCTGTTTGAGTTTTTGGGCTTGCTTGTGAATTTTTTTCAGTGTTTTGTTCATTGCAATAACGGAAAATTGCGTTTGCCCTCTGCCCTGTCTAGCTTATGGCATACAGCAGGCTGTTGAACAGGAGCTTAAAGGTCGCATGCGGCTGGCCGCGAAATTGCACCCCGAAGCCTAACAGTACGTAACGACCCTGACCTTGCTTAACCTCCACCACCGCAGCCTTGCCTTGTAGGTGCTGTTCGCCTAGAAGCCAACCGCTTTGTAATAACGGAATACGAGGATACACCCCCACCACGGTCGCCCCGTCCCGGCTCTGTCCGGGTTCTAGGTTCGCCTCCCCTGGCTGACGCTCCCCAGTACGAGCTCGCCACACGAAAGCCTGGCTGTTGATAAAGTAAGCCGCCGTCTCCGGGGGCATCCCCCAGGCGATTGGATGCCGCACGTCTAGGTAGAGGCGCAGGACCGAACCCGGACAGTAAAACTCCTCTCGACGCAACCCCTCCAGCCCGGAGGCTACGGGCACATCAAAGTATCGCATCACGGTCTGCGCCGCCTCATCCAGTGCGATCAAGGTCCCCCCTTCCCGAACAAAGGCGCGCAGGGCGGCCAAGCCCGCATCCCCCAGACCCCCCGTATATTCCTCGGGCATGGTGCCGGGCTCAAAACCCCGAACCAGATGGGCTACCCCCTCCGAGGGCAGGATGATCGCATCCAACTGCGCGCGCAGGTTGCCGTTTCGGATATCCTGATCCCGCAACACACGATACGCAAACCCGTACTGCTCCAGCAGCCAGCGCGTCCAGCCAGCATCCATGCTCGGCCGCCAAGGCTCGTAAATACCCACACGCACCCGACGCAGAGCTCGAGCCCCCCCAGGGAGCG
Source organism: Bacteroidota bacterium (assembly GCA_025059945.1). Lineage (NCBI taxonomy): Bacteria > Pseudomonadati > Bacteroidota > Bacteroidota bacterium. Next base: position 90,772 of record JANXDC010000012.1, on the reverse strand, counting down.
CATTTGTGCGCACCCCTTGAGCGCCTTCGGCCGTGATCTGACGCAAAAAGCGCTCCCCGGCGGACCCTTGAAGATCTACGAAAACCGTTCCGGGCCCATACGCAGAGCCTAGAGCCGAGACCGCTTCGGCGCTGCGATACACCCGCAGTCCCGCCTCCAAGGCCCGGTTTAACCAGCGAAAACTGTCATTAGAACGCGGACTAAAGGCCACATAACGTCCATCGCCTTGAATAGAGGCGGGGGGTTTTATTTCATTTTCAATAACGGATATTTTGGGCGGCTCCCAGTGCCCCTCGATCCGCTCCACGCGTACGCCCATCGTGCTCGGCAGCGTCCAACCGGCGATATCATAAGGCGGCTCCGGAGGCTGACCCGGCCGTCGGATATCCGTATACACCTGCGGCTCAAGCAGATCGCGCGCGTATGCCTGAAAGGCCTGCGCGGCCGGAACGATGTACGCGCCCGCCGGATACCGCCGCCCATCGGCTTCAAAAGGCGCATCGGCCCGCCACACCTCTAAACCCCCACGCCATAGCACGTTTACAAGCGCCACCGCAGCCGACGGATCCCACTGGTCCGGCGGGATCACCCATGCTTTGGGAGAGCCCATCCGGCCCCGCTCGATCGCCTCCCGCCCCATCTGATAGAGGTTCCATAGCAACTCTTCCCGATATCGGGAGGCCACATCCAGGGTCGCCATCGAGGTCTCAAAGATGTACTCCACTGCGTCGCGCAGCCGCCACCACCCCCCTAGCCAGGGCATGGGATAGTCCGTCGTAGGCACGCGTGTCGGAAGCCCCCCCGCAAACGTATCGGGTAGCTCATCCGGCGCGTAGTAGCGCGGTGTGGCATAGCGGTACAGAGCCGTCTCCGTAAGGAGCCCGATCATGTTGTGAAAATACGGAACCGTGCGCATCCCCCCATTCCACCAGGTCGAAAACACGCGCCGAGAGACCACCCCCGCCTTACCCTTCTGCTCCAGGCGCGTCGCCATAGCGTTGCCCACAAGCGTGATACCCCGCATGATCAGAGGATGGATGTTCGGGTTGCTCGGATCGGCAAACGGCGGCACGAAGATCCGAGCCGGGAACGGAGCCACCTGATGATGATTGAGCACGATCTGCGGAAACCACTCACGATACAAAACCCGGCTTACGGCCTGCGTCTCCGGCTGCGTCTGCATGTACCAGTCGCGGTTGTTGTCGTGCCCCACGTATTTGTGATAAAGCCATGGCAGCGGGCTCGTCTCAAAGGGCGTTCCCAGATGGCGACGATACCAGGTCACGACCGTATCGAGCCCATCGGGGTTCATGCAGGGCATAAGCAGCAGGATCGTCTCGCGCCGAATGCGCTGCGTCTCCGGGCTTTCGTCCGTGGCCAAATAGTAGGCCAGCTCCGGTGCATGCTGCGCAGGGGCGACCTCGGTCGCATGCAGGCCGTTGTCGATCCAGACAATGGCGCGGCCCTCGCGCGCAAGGCGCCGGGCTTCCTCCTCGGAAAGACGCGCCTTGGCCAACTGCTCCGATATGCGGCGGTAGCGCTCTCGTTGCCGCAGGTTTTCCGCATCGGAGATGAGCAGCAACATCATAGGCCGGCCCATGGCCGAGCGGCCGATCTCAAGCATCTCCACCCGCTCTGAGGCCGCATCCAGAGCTCGGTAGTAGCGCAGAAGCGTAGCGTAATCAGCCAACTGAAAATCCGCTCCGGGCCGAAAGCCCAACACGGCCTCTGGCCTGGGCACAGGCTGAGCCCCAGCGACGGAAGCAAGCCAAAGCCCCAGGATCGAGCCCCATAAGGCGCGTCTCATAAAGCAAACCTCCTCGTTTGAACGCCCCCAGAATTTAGCCCGCCGCGTGTTTCCGAGCACGGTCCAAGACGAAGCTGTTACGGGTTTTTTACCGCTGGCCATAGCCGGCGATCTAGGGCCTCCGCAACAAGCCATACCCCCAACGCGCAACCCAGAAGCAGCCCCCAAAGAGGAGCGTCTATGGGGGTAGCGGACACAAAAGCGGGCATCCAGACGCCCACGGCTAGCTGCAAGGCTATGCCCAGGGCCACGGCCCCGTGCAGGTATGCGTTGGGAAGCGGCCTCTGGTCTGTATGCCGGGCCGCGTAGGCGAAAAACAGCTGGCCAACGGCCATGAAGTGAAATACGGTTGTTCGGGCTTTGTCAAGATCCGTCCGCATGGGCAACAACAGCAAAAGCAGCAGCGCTACGGTCGCCTTCAATAGGCCGGTGAGCACGACGAAACGCAAAGAGGGCCCGTCCAGCAGAGGACTTTGCGGCGATCGGGGCGGGCGCCCTAGCACGCCGGGATTGCGGTCCAGGGCCAGAGCCAAGGCCGGCAGGCCATCGGTGATTAAATTGATCCAAAGGATCTGCGCCGCGCTAAGGGGCAGAAGCAGATGCCCGGCCGCATCCCGCAGACCCATAAGGGCGGCCAAGACCAACCCCACGGCCACAAGAAGGACTTCCGAGAGGTTGGTTGAAAAAAGAAAGCGAATGAACTTCTGGATGTTCTCGTAGATGCTGCGCCCCTCCTCGACCGCGGCCACGATGGTGGCGAAGTTGTCATCGAGGAGCACTAGGTCCGCCACCTCACGGGACACATCCGAGCCCCGTTGCCCCATGGCCACTCCGACGTCGGCTCGTTTGAGGGCCGGAGCGTCGTTTACCCCGTCGCCGGTCATGGCCACCACCTCTCCGGCCTCTTGAAACGCGCGCACGATGCGGAGTTTATCCTCCGGCCGCACCCGGGCGAAAACGTCCACCGAAAGCAGCTCCGCATCCGAAAGCCGCTCCAGCTCCGGGCCCGTGACCACGACCTCGGCCCGCATTCCCAGTCTGCGCGCAACGGCCAGGGCTGTAGCCGGATGATCGCCCGTGATCATCACGACCCGCACCCCGGCCTGTTGGATGCGCCGGATCGCCTCCGGCACCTCTGCTCGGGGTGGATCGAGCAGCAGCGCAAAGCCCAAAAAGCGTAGCTCCCCTTCTTGCTCCCCCGGTCCGTGCGCAAAGCCCAGTACGCGGAACCCCTCTTCGGCGTAGCGCTCCGCTTGGTGTAGCAGCTCCTGCTGCTCCGATGCCGGAAGGGCCAAACGGGGGATCAGGGCCTCAGGGGCCCCTTTGAGAAAGCTTCCGGAGGGCGTGCTGACGCGCATGAACTTCCAGGTGCTATCAAAAGGGCGCTCCGAGAGGCGCGGGTTTTCGCGGCGCACCCGTTCCACATCCAGCCGCTGGGCCGCGTACCGCAGCAGCCCTAGCTCCAGCGGATCGCCGGCGCCCGTTCTGAGGTCGGCGTCGTTGCATACGACCATCGCCAGCAACGCGCCCTCTGGATCGGGTCCGACAACGGATTCAACGTCCATGCGGTTTTCCGTAAGGGTGCCCGTTTTGTCCGTGGCGATGACCGTAACGCTTCCCAAGGCCTCTACGGCGGCAAGACGACGGACCACGGCCTTGCGGCGGGCCATGCGTTCTACGCCCAAAGCCAAGGTCAGGCTCAGCACAGCCGGTAGCCCCTCCGGCACCGCGGCCACGGCCAAGGCTACGGCGAACAGGATCACACGCCCGGAAAAGCCCTCCACAAGGAGCCCAAGCCCCACGAGGCCCAAAGCCAAGACCAGCACCCAACGCGCCACCCGGCCTCCGAAGGCCGCAAGCCGACGCTCTAATGGGGTCTGCTCCTCCTGCATTTCGCTTAGGGCGCTCGCTATACGGCCCATGGCGCTTCTCGGCCCGGTGCGGCTCACCTCTAGCAGGGCTCGGCCCCTCACAAGCAGGGTGCCGGCGTATAGCTCCTCGCCGGCCCCCTTGTCCTGCGGCACGCTTTCGCCCGTTAGCAGGCTTTCGTCCACGAGCAGCCCATGGGCCTCTAGGAGCGATCCGTCCGCCGGCACGCGGTCTCCGGCCTCTAGCCGCACCACATCGCCCGGGACCAATTGTCGGCTCGGAATCCTCGTGAAACGGCCATCCCGAAGCACCCACACCGAGGGCTCCGCGAGGGCCTTAAGGCGCCTGAGCGCCTGCTCAGAGCGCTTCTCCTGCAGCACCCCCAGAGCCGTATTCAAGAGCAGAATGGCCAAGATGGCCAGCGATTCCAGGGGCAGCTCGCGCCCTCCCTCATAGAGCCAAATCGCCCCGTCTATGAATAGGGCCAATAGCAGAATGTAAACTAGGGGGCTACGGATCTGACGCCCCAGGCGCTCCCAGAGGGGCTCTGGCGGCCTCTCCGGAAGCGCATTAGGGCCGTAAACCTCCAGGCGTCTTTGCGCCTCAGAGCCGCTGAGCCCCGTCGGCGACACGGTTGTGTCGAGCTCTCCCATAAGCCAAACGTGGCAAAGCTGGCACGCGCCCGAGCCAATAGGCAAGTTCCGCTCTTGTGCCTCGCATGGAGCCTTTATTACCTTTAAAGGGCATCACGCTTGTGTCGTGAACGCAAACGCGCGCGTAGCTCAACTGGATAGAGCAGCGGACTTCGGATCCGCCGGTTGGGGGTTCGAATCCCTCCGCGCGCGCCACTTCCTCACCGCGCATCGAAAGCGCCTCTCAGGCAGCGAAGTAGCGCATCTTTTCCAGGTGCGCTAAATTCTCGGCGCAAAGTCGGCTACCCGACAACACCGTGGACCCCGAAGAACACGCCAGTTGGTCCTGGATCTGGGGGGGGATACTGGTCCTCGCCGGAGCGGGCGCTTATTTTGGCGCGCTGCAATGGCGGCGTGGCGTGCATCCGGCGGAGGAGTCCGAGGGCCCCTTGGCCCTTTTGGGGGCCCTTTCGGCGGCGATCGCCCAGAGCGTTGCCGCGGCCGCTTTGGTGCTCGGCTGGTGGTGGATCACGGAACCCCTGCCCCGGGCCTGGCAGCCGGTCTGCTTTTTGGGGCTTCTGGGAGCGCTAAGCTATGTGGACTGGCGGGCCCGGCGTCCGGCACCTAGCCTGTGGAGGCACATTGGATTGGGGGTTGCGCTCGCCTTCTTGCCCTTAGCTTGGGTGCTCTCTCCGCTGGTGCGGACGCTAGAGCGAACCCTGCAAAGGCACATGAGCCCTCGGCAGCCGGCTCAGATGCCCCAGCCTGAGACCGCATCGGCTCGTGATCCGGAGCAAGCGGAGCTCATCACCGGACTGCTGGAGTTTCGAGGCAAGACAGCGCGCGATGTGCTCGTATCACGTCTAGACATGGCGGCCGTCCCCGCTACGGCCTCCTGGGAAACGGTGCGTCAACTCATTGAGGAAACCGGATATTCTCGCATTCCCGTCTATGGAGAATCCCCAGACGAGATCCTGGGCGTTTTGTACGCTAAAGACCTGCTCGAACTTCTGCAGCAGAGTCCGCCGGATCCTCCATCTTGGATTCAGATGGTTCGTCCTGCTCTGTTCGTGCCCCCCAGTACGGGCCTTGAGGAACTGTTGCGGCTGTTTCAGCAGCGACGCCAGCACATGGCCATCGTGGTCGACGAATTCGGGGGGACCCTGGGGCTAGTAACGCTACGGGACGTAATCGATGAGATCATCGGAGAGCCCCAGGAGGAGCAAACCGTTCCCAGTCCGCAAGCGTTGGGGCCTGGGGAGTACCGTCTAGACGGCCGCACGCGACTGGAGGACCTGGAACAGCTTCTTGGTCGCCGTCTCGGGCCGGAGGAGCCCGCCTTAGAGACCGTGGCGGGACTTATCTTGTATCACGCCGGCAGGGTGCCCGCGGCGGGGGATACACTGCTTATCGACCGGTTTCGCTTCGTTATCGAGGAGGCCACCTCGCATCGGATCCTGCGGTTGCGGGTTCAGCGCTTGGATCAAGCGGAGCCCACCCCCCCAAACCCTCGAACCCAATCCGCATAACGGGCCATTTGTCTTGTGACGTGCTCGGGATCGTCTTCACGGATCTGCCATACGAGATCGACTACCTCCTCCAGCGCGGGCGTCGACAGGGCGACCCGCCAGAGAGCGCCGGATCGAAGCAGGGCTTCGGCCGCGGCTGGAGAAACCGAGGGCTCCAAGCAGATACCCCATCGGGAGGCCGAGGCCTCGAGCCAACGGAGCGCCTCATCGCCCAGCCCCCCATCCCAACACCGCTGCTGCGGCGGAAGCACGTAGCGCTCAAAACTCGAGGGCGGAGGTTTCGATCGAGCCTCATTCTGCAAAATGAGCCAGCGCTGTCCTCCTGCTCCCCATCGCCTCGCTAGGGCCTCCAGATGGGGCCGCAGCAGACCGAACTGCTCGGCCGTCAACACCCAAAGCACTAGCGGTGGGGGATGGGGGGCGCGATAGCCGGGAAGAAGACGCCGAAGGCGGCGCCAGGCCCACCGGATACGCAGACGGTGCATGTCAGAACTACGCTTTTTGGGATTCAGCCTCCTGCAGAAGCCGCAAGAAGGCGGCCTCATCCAGTAGAGGAATCCCCAGCCGACGAGCCTTGTCGAGCTTGGAGCCGGGATCCGCACCTATGACGAGATAGTTCGTGTGCGCGCTAACGGAATCCGTCACGCGCGCTCCTAGTTGCTCCAATCGGGCCTTGGCCTCGGCGCGGGTCATGGCCTCGAGGGCGCCCGTGAGCACAAAGGTCTTGCCCTTTAGGGGAGCGTCTGCGCGGGGGCCTTGGTGCTCTAGCCGCAGCCCGGCCGCCCGGAGCCGCTCGATAAGGTCCTGGTTATGAGGATCATCCAAGAAAGCCCGCACCGCCTGGGCTACCGTGGGGCCTACGCCGGGCACCTGCATGAGCTGCTCCAACGAGGTTTGCCGAATGCGGTCCATGGACCCCAAATGTTCGGCTAGAGCCCGCGCGGTGACCAATCCCACATGTCGGATCCCCAGGGCGTACAAAACGCGCTCAAAGGGGCGCTGCCGCGATCGGGCGATCGCTTGCATGAGGTTTTCGGCCGATTTCGGCCCCATGCGCTCCAGGCGCGCGACCGCATCAGCCCGCAGCTTGTATAGATCGGCCGCGTCGCGCACGAGGTTCGCCGAAACCAGCGCGTCCACAAGGCGCTCGCCCAGGCCCTCGATGTCCATGGCGTCGCGGGAGGCGAAGTGTCGGATGCGCTCCCGCACCTGGGCCGAGCAAGAGGCGTTGGGACAGTAATAGCGCACCTCTCCCTCCGGCCGCACCAGTTGGGCCCCGCAGACGGGACACTGAGAGGGCATCCGAAACGGGACGGCCTCCGGGGGACGGCGCTCGCGGATTACCCCGACAACCTGCGGAATGATCTCGCCGGCTTTTTCAACGATGACCCAGTCCCCGACCCGGATGTCTTTGCGGTGGATCTCGTCCTCGTTGTGCAGCGAGGCCCGCGAGACCGTCGTTCCAGACAGCACCACGGGCTCTAGCTCCGCTACCGGAGTCACGATGCCTGTTCGGCCCACCTGGAGGGTGATCTCACGCAGACGCGTTATAGCCTGATCCGGCGGATACTTGAAGGCGATCGCCCAGCGCGGGCTTTTGGCCGTCTCCCCCAGCAACGGATGCAGGGCCAGCTGGTTGACCTTCACCACCACGCCGTCGATATCGTATTCGAGCTCGTGTCGGGCCTCGTGCCAGCGCCGGATAAAGGCCAAGACCTCGTCCATGTCGCGCGCATGTTGGGCATGGGGGTTTACCGGAAAACCGCGTTCCCGCAGCCATCCGAGCGCCTCCCAATGCGTGGACAGCCCGAGCTCAGGGGCGCGCAGATAGTAGGCGAAAAAGCGCAGCCGCCTGCGGGCCACTTCGCGGCTATCCTGCAGCTTGAGCGTGCCCGCGGTGGCGTTGCGGGGGTTCATAAAGACGCGTTCGCCGGCCGCTTCGCGTTCCTCGTTAAGCCGGGCGAAGTCCTGACGGCGCATATATATTTCTCCGCGCACCTCGAAGCGATCGGGGATAGGCCTCGGACCGCGAACGCGCAGCGGGATATCGTGAATCGTGCGTAGGTTGACCGTGATCTCCTCACCCAGCATTCCATCTCCACGCGTGGCCCCGTACTGCAATAGCCCATCGGCGTAGAGCAAGCTGACGGCCACTCCGTCGATTTTGAGTTCCACCACGTAGTCGTACGCGCGTCCCTCCAGCAGCTCGCGCACGCGCCGGTCGAAATCGCGCAGCTCTTCCTCCGAGTACGTGTTGTCCAGGCTGAGCATGGGCACTTCGTGCCGGATGACCGGAAACTCCTTCGTGATCTGACCTCCCACGCGTTGACTAGGAGAGTCCGGGGTGAGGAACTGAGGAAAGGCGCGCTCAAGAGCCAAGAGCCGGCTCATGAGCCGGTCGTACTCGTAGTCCGTGATCTCCGGCTCGCCGTGCACGTAATAGAGCTCGTTATGCCGCTCGATTTCACGGCGGAGGCGTTCGATCTCGGCTCGAGCCTCCTCCGGTGTGAGGGCTAGAGGGGAAAAGTCGCTCATGATCGGCCAGCCACATCAGCAGCTGCTTTCGGGTAAAACGTACCCACGTGTAGTCTAGCGTATCGGGAAATTCCCGATAGGATCGGTTTAAAATCCACAGCCGCAGCCGGCTCACGGGCCCTCGCAAGGCGAAGGAATCTCGAGCGTAGAAGGTGCGCCGCTGTCCGCGCTCGATCCAGTAGCGCACCGAGGACCCGTTGTCTAATCGGACCCGTATGGGATCCAGGGGCCCAGAAGCGGCCTCTATGGTGAAGAACAGGGTATCCGGCAAGGCAACGGAGCCGGTTGCACTTTCCTCGCCCCCTCGCGGAGTGAAACGCTCCGGTTGCACCTCCGCCCGGGCCATGTCGGGGGGAGCGATCGCCTCCTGTTGCCGCCAACTCCAGGCGGCGTACAGAAGAGCCCCCAGGGCAAAGAATCCAAACAGAGTGGCCATTCCGCCTAGTAACCGCCCTACTCGGATGCGAGCGGCGGAGATGTCGGCCTGAAGTATGGAAGCCGTGAGCACCCGAGGGGGCTTGGGGAGAGCTTGCTCCTGCATTGAGGCTTGGATTTCGGCCTCAAGCTCCTCTGCTTCTAGAGCGCGCCCCAGATAGCGGTGTCCTAAGCTACCCCGATAGGCGCCCGCTTGATGGGCGCATACAGCCTGCCAAAGGTGGGCGAAATCTAACCCAAGTGCCTGTGCATAAGCCCGATAAAGTCCGCGCTGATGGGCGACGGAAAACCCGCGCTCATGCAGGCATCCGGCCTCCATGGCCGCAAGAACGTCGCGCCCAATTCGGGTGCTGGCTTCTATATCGGCCAAGGAGAGCTGACGTGCCGTCCGAATCGCGATGAGGTCTTCTTGTAGGCATGCAGTGGCCATTTCGTTCCGGTCCCCTCCTCCGGCTTGCGGCCCAATCCCGTTGCAAAACGTAACCCAAATCGACAAGAAAGGCAAGTAAACTATCTATGAGCTCCGCTGAGTCGGTGGGATACGACCGCAAATAGGGGGATTCCCCTCCGGGAATCGCGCAGAGGGGGAGCTGGGAGGAGGGCATCCTGTCGTACCCCGGGCAGGACTTGAACCTGCGACCAACGGTTTAGGAAACCGCTGCTCTATCCAGCTGAGCTACCGGGGCATTTGCGTGGGAAAAATATCCGTTTTCCCGTGTCCTCCTGTCAAGGGGCTCAAAAGACGATTGGCAAATCCGCCTCCCTGGACCGCAAATTCGCAGGACGCCTCTTCGATCGTTTTTGAAAGCCATGGAGCGTCGGTTTGTCGCCGGTGACCTGGTTTTGCTTATCGCCCCGGATCAAACCACACACATAGTGCGGCTGGAGGCCGGCAAACAGCTGAGCACGCACCACGGGGTTTTAGCCCACGAGGCCATCATCGGCCTGTCTTCGGGTTCGGTGGTGCGCACCCACAAGGGGGCTCCGTATTGGGTCCTGGAGCCGAGCACGGCGGATCTCATGCAGCATCTGCGGCGCCGCACCCAGATCATCTACCCCAAAGACGCGGCCTACATTCTACTGCGGCTCAACGTGCAGCCGGGTGCTCGGGTCATCGAGGCGGGAACCGGCAGCGGCGCCCTGACCTTGGCCCTGGCTCGGGCTGTAGGGCCTTCGGGATGCGTGTACTCCTATGAGCGCCGGCCCGAGCATCAGGCCCTGGCCCGGGAAAACCTCGCCGCGCTTGGGCTTGCGGATCGCATCGTGTGGCGCGTGCGGGACATCGCCGAGGGCTTCTGCGAAACGGATGTAGATGCGCTGTTTTTGGACGTGCGCTCCCCCTGGGAGTACCTCCCCCAGGTTCGGGCCGCGCTGCGGGCGGGCAGCTTTTTTGGGGCGATTCTGCCCACGGCCAATCAGGTGAGCCTGCTTTTGGAGGCGCTTCGGGCGCACGGCTTTCGCTTTGTTGAAGTAGAAGAGCTGCTCTTACGACCCTACAAGGCCGTCTCCGATCGGCTGCGGCCCGCAGATCGCATGGTCGCGCATACGGGTTATTTGATCTTTGCGCGCCCGATCACAAAAGCCGCCGAATGTGCTCCATGACTTGCACGGCGTGGCCGCGACTGTTTTCGATGAACCACTGGTTCGTGCGCAACCCCCCTAGCACAACCCCAGCTAAGTAGATCCCCTTGCGGTTGGTCTCAAGCGTCTCGGGATCGTATACGGGGGTCCGATATGGATCGTCTTGAATCGCCACACCGGCTTGCTCCAGAAACGCATAGTCGGGCTCATGCCCCGTAAGGGCGAGCACGAAATCGGCCCGCACGGCCTTGCGTCCCTCCGGCGTGCGCAACCAGACGCGCTCCGGCTCGATCGCCTCCACAGAGGTGTCGAAGAAGGCCCGGATTTGCCCTTGCGCGATCCGGTTTCGGATGTCGGGCAGAAGCCAATACTTGACGCTCTCCCGAAAGTCCGGGCTGCGCACCGCCATCGTCACCCGGGCGCCGTGCCGATACAGATCCAAAGCCGCCTCCACGGCCGAGTTCTTGCCCCCCACCACCAACACGTCGCAGCCCGCGTAGGGATGGGCCTCCGTGTAGAAATGCTGCACATGGGGTAGCGTCTCCCCCGGTACGCGGAGCAGCCGGGGCCGAGCGAAAGCGCCAACGGCCAGCACGACTTTTGCTGTCTGATAGGTAGCCTTGTGGGTGTGCACCCGAAAGCGACCGTCTTGTCCCTCTACGGCCAAGACGGGCTCATAGGTATGGTAGTTGAGCCCGTAGTCGAGTACCAGGCGGCGATAGTAGGCGAGCGCCTCGGTGCGGGTGGGCTTATCTCCCGCTATGGTCATGGGAATACCCTGTAGCTCCAGTAGCTCCGGGGTCGAGAAAAAGCGCATATGCAGGGGATAGCGCCAAATAGAGGCCACGATAGGGCCCTTTTCGAGGACTAAATACGAGAGATCGCGCTTGCGGGCCTCGAAGGCGCAGTTGATCCCTATTGGCCCCCCGCCTACAATGACGACGTCGTACATGTTGGCTCTATCGGCTTATTAAACGCACCCGGCGGCCATCGGAGGCGAAGAGCGCAGCTCCCTGTGCGTCCGTGCGCCAGATGCGAGCCCCGGCCGCCCGCCAGCGCGCCAGCACCTCTGGATGGGGGTGTCCGAAGGGGTTGCGCCGACCCGCGGAGATCACCACCCAAGAGGGCCGGGTGGCCCGAATGAACGCCGTCTGGCTTGAGCTCTGGCCGCCGTGATGCGGAGCTTTGACGACGTCGACACGCAGGAAGTTTCCCCACCGCTCGAGCAGGCGGTTTTCCCCTTCGCGCTCCAAATCGCCAGCCCACAGGAAGCGGGTACGGCCATACTGCAAGAGCAACACAAAGGAGCGGTCGTTTTCCGCTAGCAGCGAATCCTCTGGGGCCGGATGGAGCAGGTAAAGGCGCAATCCGGGTTCGACATGGAGCGTATCCCCGGCGCCCCAGAACGAGCGCGCCTCTGGCCCCAGCAGGCGTCGCACGGGCAGGGCAGCCTCCAGCGCCGCTCGGCCTCCGGTGTGGTCAACGTGGGCATGCGAGAGCAGCAGCACATCTAGGCCTCGAACGTTCCAGCGCCGAAGCACGGGCAGTAACACCCGCCGTCCGGCATCCCACGTATCGGTCTTGGGGCCCGCGTCGAAAACGAGGGTGCGCCCTCCAGGGGTGCGCACCACGGTTGCATCGCCTTGGCCCACGTCCAAGAAGGCCACCTGTAGCTCAGGGCCCCTGATTAGCACCGTCGCACGCCCGACGGCGTAAGCCAAGCCCGCGGCGCAGAGGAGACGCCAAGCCCATCGGGATCTATGAGCCATCAGCACGGCCAGAACCGCAAGGGCGATCGCAGCCCACAGAAACCCGTTTTCGGGATGATAAAAGCTTGAGGCGAAGGGCCAAGAGGCCGCCCACCGGGAGCTATGCTCCAGCGCCGCCACCCCCCAAGCGGAGAGCGCTCCGGCCCAATGGGCCGGCTCAGACCATGGAAGCGCGGCCCCCACGATCACCCCGGCGCCCGCCCCGAAGGCGATCCACGTAGCCGGAATCGCCACGAGGTTGCTTACGGGGCCCACCCAGGAAAGCTGTCCGAAGTGCGCCACCAACACGGGCGCTGTGGTCAGCTGGGCCGCCAAGGAGGTCCACACCATGTCCCCGAGTGGTCTAGCCCACACCGCCCACCGATCCCGCCGGGTCCAGGTCTGTAGCAGAGGGGTCAGGTGCACCAACCCCAACATGGCGGAAAAAGAAAGCTGCCAGCTGGGATCCCATAGGTCCGTGGGTCGCCACCATAGGCTCAACAGGGCCGCAACCCCGAGCGTGTTCAGGCCGGTCCAGGGGCGCTCCAGGCATTCGGCCAGCAGCACGACCGCTGTCATGATCGCAGCGCGCACAATAGAGGGCTGAGCTCCCGTTACGGCCGCGTACAAGAGGACGGCGCCTATCACCAAGGCAGCCCGCAGAGGACGCCGCTCCGGTCTTCTGCCCGTATAGGCTCCCACTACCAAGTAGACCAGCCAGGCCAGCAGCGCCACGTTCATGCCCGATACGGCCAGCAGATGCAGCGTGCCGGCCCGCGCAAAGGCCTCCTCGAGTTCTTCATCAAGCTCACGCCGGTCCCCAAGCCAGATGGCAAGCAGTATCCCGCGGGCGGACTCCGGCACGTGGGCGCAAAAGGCCCCCCGAATCCAGCGGCGCACGCCCTGAAGGAGGGCCTCCGGAGGCGAACGATGCGATCCGAGCTGCACCAAGTCCCCTGCATGGCGCACGAACAAGACAGCATGTACGCGTTGGCGCGCTAGATGAGCCCGAAGGTCAAAGCCGCCGGGGTTGCGGCCAGAAGGCGGAACCTCAAGCAGGCCCTCCAGGGCCAGGCGATCGCCTGCGGCTAGCTGCGGCCACGCACCAGACGGACGGGCCGCAAGGCGCACCTGTACGTATCCCGTCACGAAGGTATCCAGGGGAAAGCGCAGGCGCTCCGCCTTAAGCCGGAAGCGCAGCAGGCCGGCACGTGTGGTATCCGGATCGGCCACGACGGTTCCTTCTAGGGCCACCTCCACGGAGCCATAGGCGCTAGCCAGAAGCCCTATGTCGCAAGCGGACACGTCCGTAAAGGATCGATACCGAAGGGCTCCGGCGCTTAGCAAAAGAAGGGCAAGAGAGCTCCAGAGGGGTATCCCGATCCAGCTCAGATGCGGCCAAAGGCGATAGCCCAGGTAGCTTAGCACAAGCCCCAGAGCCGCCTTGAGAGCGCAAATCCAGAAGAGCTCAGGATGAAGCTGAGGCGTGGCCGCCCCGATGCCGATCCCCGTCGCCAGCGCCAGCGCGGCCCATAGGGCCGGCATGGCGCGTCCTGCGCTTGTCCAAGGCGGCTGCATGGTCCGATGGCAGGACGCAAGGCCGCCTCGGCGTGTTACAAGGACGATCCCGAGGGCCTGGTGGGCCGGCGGCTTTGGCCAGCCGGCTCAAGCCGGATCAGGCCCGTCCGGGCGGCGCCCTCTAAGTAGGCGCGCACGGCCTCCGGTCGCACAGATCCATAATAATGAGCGCCCGCCTCGCGCGCCTCTGCGGCGACAAATCGGAAGATATCCAGCCCCGTGCGGCGGCCGTCTACGGCATTAAGCGTCTCAAAGGCCATCAGCCCGTGCAGACCGGGCACGGAGGGAAGTTGGGCGCGCTTTTCCAAAAATTCCCGCGGCCCTCCGAGGAGCACGGGCCGCATAGCGGCCAGGGCCTGTTCGGCTTCCGAGAGCGCGGGCTCCGGAGGCGTGCCGCGTCGGCCCGTGCGGACCCGATAAGCCCTCTCAAGCTCCGCCCGCAGCGCGGCGGCCCGGCGTTCTAGCTCCGACAGGGCCCCTGAGACGAGCCCCTCCAGATCCGGGCCGATCTGCGCAATCGAGCTTACGGCCATGCGCTCCCGCTCTAGGGCGTAATCCAGCTGCCAGCGCGCACGCCAGTAGGCTTCATCCGGGTTCGGCTCACGGGCGATCCAGAGCAAGCCCAGGCGCAAGTTGCGGGCGAGCCGCTCGGCGCCCCTGCCGATGGTCTCGGACAGGTAGACTAGCGCGTTCTCGGGCTTGACCGAGGCCATGGCGTAGGCGATGAGCGCGCCGGCCAGGGCGTTTCGGCCTAGTTGCGTTCGGTCGATGTTCCAGAGGTCGTCGTCAGAGGTGTGGATGTAGTGATCGGGCCAGTTGGTAAACGTCACACCGGGCACGCCGATGGGGGCCTCGTTGAAGGTCATGTGGTCCGTGTTGTTGTGAAAGAAGATCATCTTCGCGTTGTATCGATGTCGGCTGCCCAGATGGGCTAGGTGGGGTATGGGATACAGCCCCTCGACGCCGGCCTGTTGTTGGGCCAGTTCGCTTGTGTTGGCCGCCACCACGAACTCCAGGGTGGCCTCCACCACGTCGTTATAGAAGTGAAAGCGCGTAGCCGGAAGCCGCGTGACGTTTTGCACGCGCAGCACATCTTGCCCCTGATGGGCGCCCACCATGTCGTGATTAAGGTTCACCCACATGCGGCGGTGCGCCTCGGGATGATCGGCGAAATACTGGCGCTGGCTCGAGATCTCCGTCACCCACCAGAAGCGCAGGTTGCGGCGCGGCCGCGGGATGCGCCCTTCTTGGATGAGCCGATTAAGAGCCCGCGCGATCTCCAGCAAGCTAGCGCAGCCAGAGGCGTCATCGTTGGCGGAGTATTTCTCCTCCTGCAGGTGAGCCGTGAGCACGACGTCCTGCGGCAGATCCGGCTCTGAGCCCCGGATATAGGCCTCGACCATGACCTGCCAGGGTGCGTCTCCCTGTGTGGAGCTGTAGGCTGCATCTACAAGGGCGCGCACGCGCAAGAGCCCCCGGCTGAGTCGGGCGCGCAGCTGTAGCCCCTGTCGCAGCGATAGCACGAAAGCGAAAGTACCTGAGGTGCCATCGGGTAAGTCCGTGGGCAGGCGAGTCCAGTTGATTTGGTCCGGATAGCTTATGTTGCGCTCAAGCGTGGGGTCGGGAAACCAAACCACCCCCAAAGCACCGCGCATGCGCACGGCCTCGCGCACCACGGCCGCCAGGGGTCCATGGGCGAGCACGATGCGGCCGCGCACCTCGCGTCCCTCGTAGTCTTGGGCTCTGGAGCCGGCGCCCACATCGACAAGCTCCGCCACAGTGTCGACTGAAGCGGAGTAATCGGCCAGGTGAAGTTGGCTCTGGAGGGTGCTCGCAACCCGCTCCGGAGCCGGCTCCAGGATCCAGAGTTCGGCTAGCCGGGCGTTCCAGGGGCGCCGCGAACCGTAAGGCTGGCGGATAACCCGGATGTTTTCCAGTCCGTACTCGCGGGCTTTTTGGGCTACATACTCGGCCACCTGCCATAGCCCGTCGGCCCCGCCGCCGGGCCGATGAAACTGGGTCATGTAACGGATGTGCTCATAGGCCGCATCCCCTGAAACCTCCTGCCAGATCCATCGCACCTGCTCCGGAGGAAGCAGGACAAACTCCTGCCCCGAGCCCCAGGTGGGCGCGGCCAAAACCCCAAGCCAGAGCCACAATCGGACGCGCATGGCCTTGCTTTCCTCTGTCTAGCCCTTTGCACGAGGGCCCCCTTACCCCTGAATACGCAGCTACGGGGGATAAAGGGGCCCCGTGCCGGGGTCAGCCCTAATTATTCGTGGCCGGAACTCGCGTCTGTAAGGCGGGGAGCTCCAGGTCGCGCACAAGCCGATTGAAGCGCGGCAGATCCTCCGAGACAACCGTCCTCAGCCGCGCCAGCTCTCGGTCCACGCGCCCGCTCAGGTCCCGGAATACCTCATACGTCTGCTGAGTGGGCCGCGCGTCGGCGCTTTGGATCACGTTTAGGAGCGCGGCCAGCTTGTTGTTGAGCTTAATGGGGTAGTTGAGCGCATCTTGCGAGGCCCGGATGCGGGTTTGAATGAGTTCCTCCTCAATGGCCGTAAGTTTGGCCGTGATCTCCCGCGCTAGCCCCTGCACCTCTTGAGCCCGAGGGTGGCCCTGAACGCGCCGTCCCCAAGCCTCCAGCTGCTGCCGCAGATCCCGGATTTGCAGGATAGCCTCGTGGGTCTCAGAGAGCTTATCCCGAACCTGCACATAGAGCCGGAACTGCTCTTCGAACTCCTCTTGCGTCGTGGGCAGGCGGGGGTCTTTGAGGAGCTCAAAGCTCTGCGTGTACGTGCGCCCGTCGACGGAGAGCTCCACCGTGTAGAGGCCCGGCACCGCTAGGGGTCCAGCCGTGGTGCCGGCCCAGAGCACAAGCCCGGGCAGCGTGCGCGCATCCGGATAGCGCAGGTTCCAGATAAAGCGATTTAGACCTGGCTCAGCCGGAAGACGCATCATACCCGCCGGTCCCCCTCCGGGGAAGCCCATCTCCTCGGTTCCCGTGGGCCCCGGGGCCGCCCCCTCGGAGCGCTCCGGAGCGCGCGAAGAGAAGCGACGCACAAGTTGCCCCCGGGCATCGCGGATCGTGAGCACCACTTCGCCCTGGGGGCGTTCCTTTAGGTAGTAGTAGATCACGGCCCCGTTCGGGGGGTTCTGGCCGGCTAGAAGCGCCCCGCCAGCGCCGCCGAAACCGCCTCCGCCCCGGAAGCGGACTGTTCGTTCGGGTTTAAACAAGTGGGCTGGAGCGGCGAACACCTCCGGTGTAAATTGACGCACGATACCCCAGTCATCCAGGATCCAAAACGAGCGGCCGTGCGTGCCCACGACCAGATCGTCGTCCTTGATGACGAGATCGTGAATGGGCACAACGGGCAGGTTGCCCTGCAGCCTGTGCCAGCGCCCCCCGTCGTCAAAGGAGACGTAGATGCCCGTTTCGGTTCCGGCCACAAGCAGGCCTCGCCGGACGGGATCGGCCCGGATGACGCGGGTAAAATCATCATCCGGAATGCCGTTCGTGATGCGGGTCCAGGTGCGACCGTAGTCGGTGGTTTTGTACAGGTACGGCCGGAAATCATCCAGCTTATAACGGGTGGCCGCTACATAAGCTGTGCCCGCATCGTGCGGTGACGGCTCGATAATGGAGATCAGCGCCCACTCCGGCAGATCCGGTGGGGTCACGTTCTGCCACGTCTTGCCCCCATCTCGGGAAACGTGGATGAGCCCGTCATCGGAGCCGGCCCACAGAACGCCCCGCTGTACGGGCGATTCGGCGAAGGCGAAGATCGTCCCGTAATATTCCACGCCCGTGTTATCCTTGGTGATCGGACCTCCGGAGGGCCCCATCTTGGTCGTGTCGTTGCGCGTAAGATCCGGGCTGATCGGCTCCCAAGAGTGGCCCTCGTTGGTGGATCGGAGGACCACTTGGGCCGTCACGTAGAGCACGTTTGGATCATGGGGGGAGATCACGATCGGGAACGTCCACTGAAAGCGATACTTCATGTCCTTGACCCCGGCGCCCATGGGATTATCGGGCCAGACGGTGATGTTTCGCACCTGCTTGGTCCGGTGATCATAGCGGGTAAGCAGCCCACCGTAGCTGCCGGCGAAAACCACATTCGGGTCATCAGGCCGCACGGCGATATAGCCCGACTCCCCCCCACCTACTTCGTACCAGTCGGCCTGTGTGATACTGCCCTCATCGGAACGACTGGGCACCGAAATCGTGGAGTTGTCCTGCTGCGCTCCGTAGACGCGATACGGAAACTGGTTGTCCGTAGTCACATGATAAAACTGCGCCGTGGGCTGGTTGTAAATGGAGGACCAGGTCTGCCCCCCGTCATAGGAGACACAGGCCCCTCCATCGTTGCCGTTGATCATGCGCTTCGGGTCAGCAGGGTCGATCCAGAGGTCATGACAGTCCCCATGGGGCACCCGAATTTGGGAAAAAGAGCGTCCTCCGTCGGTGGATTTCCAAAAGCCCACGTTGAGCACGTAGACCACGTCGGGGTTTTGCGAATCGGCGTAGACGTGCATGTAATACCAGGGCCGCTGCAAAAGCGGCGGATCGTTGTTGACGCGACGCCAGGTAGCCCCCGCGTCATCGGACCGGTACAGCCCTTTGCCCTCCCCCTCGGCCTCGATGAGGGCCCAGACGCGATCTGGGTTGGCCGGGCTCACGGCCAGCCCGATTCTGCCCTTTAGCCCCCGAGGCAGACCGGGGTTGTTGGTGATCTCCACCCAGGTGTCCCCCCCGTCGGTGGATTTAAAGATCCCCGAACCGGGGCCACCGCTTACGAACGTCCACGGATACCGCTGGGCCTCCCAGAGGGCGGCATACAGGATCCGAGGGTTTTTCGGATTGATGACCAGATCGATTGCGCCCGTGCGCTCATTGCGATACAGCACACGCTCCCAGCTCTTGCCGCCGTCCTTGGACCGGTAAACGCCGCGTTCCGGGTTGGGCCCGAAGGCGTGTCCGAAGGCGGCCACGTAAACGATATCGGGGTTTTGGGGATGTACGCGCACCCGGGCGATGTGTCGCGTTTCGGCTAGGCCCAGATGCCGCCACGTTTTGCCGGCGTCGGTGGACTTGTAGACCCCGTCGCCATGGGATACGTTGCCCCGGATGCAGGATTCTCCCATGCCGACGTAGATCACGTTCGGATCGGAGGGGGCGACCTCAATGGCCCCGACGGATCCCGTTTTAAAGAAGCCGTCTGAAATGTTGCGCCATGTATAGCCCCCGTCTGTGGTCTTCCAGACGCCCCCGCCTGTGGCGCCAAAGTAAAAGGTGAGCCGATCGGCGGGATCCCCTGTGACCGCGACCACACGCCCCCCTCGATGGGGTCCGATGAGCCGCCAGGGCAGCTTATTTAGCGCCGCCAAGTCGATCGCCGGAGCCGGGGGTGCGCCTTGCTGCGTTCGACGATCCCTTTGCGCATCGACCTGAGTGGCAGATAGGACCAAACAGGTTACCGCTACTACGAGATGCCCCCGTGTGCGCCGCATGGCCGACCTCCTTCCGCAAACAAACGCGATGCGATAAGGTACGCGCCAGGGCCAGAGCGCGCCACCGCTTACGAGGCCAGATACAAAAAGGTTACAAATCGCCATCCGGTCCCGGAGCGAGCCTTGGCCGTCAAAATCCCAGGATGCTTAACAAGCCAAGCAAGCCGATGAGCCCCACCACTGCCCAGAGCCAGCGCGCCCAGCGGGCCTCCCAGCGCCGGTCCCGGAGGTTGAGGCGGCGATTGGCCTCGCAAGTGTTTTCCCATAGCCTTGCGCGCACCGCGGGATCAACCCAGATCCCGTTGCGATTGCCTGTGCAGCGACACCCCCAAACCTCCCCTCCGGCTTGTCCGGTCAAGTAGATGCCCGTTCCCGCGTTGTGCTCGCATACCAAATCCCGAGCTCGCGTCGTGGCTTGCTCGGTCAGAAGCAGCCCATGGTTTTGGTTTTCGGCCAGGCGGGTTTCGGAGATCTCAAACCAGGCGCCCCCGTATGCGACCGCCCCACTGAGGGCGTTACGCTCCAAAAGCCCCCGATGCAAGCGGGCCCGGGCCTGATCGGTGAGCAAAAGTCCGTTTTGGCCATTCTCGGCGCTGGTAACGTGCTCCAACATAAGACGGGCGCGGCCGCCCGCACCGCAGCCCGGCCCGCCGTTGCCCCGGAAGACGACATGGCGCGCCTCCACCGAGGCCTCGTGCTCCGCCCATAGCCCTCCTCGCTGGTTCTGGAGCACTTCGAGATCCTCCACAAGCGCCGCCGCAGCCTGTGTGCAGAGCACCCCGACGCCCCCGGAGGCTCCCACTCGACCTCCTCCTATCCGAACCCGAGAGCGGTTTGCGGCCCAGAGGCCGTGCCGACCGCTTCGGTGGATCCGGTTGTGCAGCAGTTCGGCCTGCGCCCCTCCTAGCAGCAGGATGCCCTCCCGGGCGTTGCCCTCTATCCGATTCCGTTCCGCCACTAAGCGGACCTCCTCGGCCGCGCATAAGCCGGAGGCTCCGTTCTCCCGCAGCTCGTTTTCTTCGGCGAAGACCAGAGCCTGGTGCGCGCACAGCAGACCATGCAGACCGTTGGACACACACCGGTTGCGCCCGATCCGAGCAGGCTTGGCATACCGCACAACGGCGATGCCGTTTTTCTTATTCTGCTCGCAGCGGTTCTCAAGCACCACGGGCTGAGCCCGACCCGCGATCAGTATTCCCGATCCCTGATTGTGCAGACAGTGGTTGCGTTCCACAACGGCCGAGTTGGCTTCAGCGATGAAGATGCCGTGTCGCCCATTGTGGGCGGCCACGTTCTCCTGCACGATGCAGGAGCCGGAGCTCTGCAAGGCGATCCCGGCATACCCATTTCGGGTGCAGTGGCTCTGCGTAAGCTGCAGCTGCGCTGCATCGTGTACGGCTATGCCAGCGAATTCATTCTCCTCGGACTTGAGCGCCTCCACTTGCCCTTGGCTGCGCTCGGTGAAGGCCACCCCGCTGCGCCGGTTATGGTGCGCGTAGACGGCCAATAACCTGGCCTCCGCCCGACCCGCTAGCTCGATCCCATGCCAATCGTTAGGGCCCACTTCCACATCGTGAGCCGTGAGCTGAGCGGAACCCGCCACGTAGAGCCCGCTCCCCCCCCGCTTTTGAAAATCCGCCCATATGCCCCCCCGGACTCGCACCCGCTCCATGTGCAGCGAGCCGTTATCTATTGTGACCACATCCGCATTGGCCTCTCCGGCATATTCAAGCGTGAGGTCCTGTAGCACAAACGCCCCCCCCGAGAGTAGCAGGAGCGCCTCACCACCGCGACTGCGCAGGATCGTACGCTCCAGGCCCTGCCCGCGTAGGCGTAACCCCTTGTGGCGCCGGATCTGCCGGGGCACCTCGATTATGCCCTCCGGCAGCAGTATGTCCGCATCCGCCTCAGCTTGTTCGAGCCGCTCTAGCCACTCGGAATCGCACGGGATGGAATCCGCGGGGGGGTGCTCGATGCGCCCTTGCTCAGCAGCGCTTGGATCGGGCCGGTGGGCTTCCATAGCCAAGCCTCTCTTCCGGCTCCCATAAAGCAAAAAGGGCACCAAGACGAAACCACGCCCGGGCGGCCACAGAGTCCCCGAGGTGGCGTAAAAACGTGACGAGACCCGTTACGGTACCTTAAGAGAGAAAGCGGGTAAGTGCTTGAACAAGCGCTTCGCTAACCCCGATTCGCCGTTCCTGCGCGTATCGCTGCAGGGCATCGGCGACCTCTACGGGAAGCCGATAAGTGCGCCGAACCCATTCGGAGCGCGTCTTTACGGGGGCTCGCTCGGGTAGGATCTGCTCAAGAGGATAAGCCGCTCCAGCCCCTATCCAGCTCAAGGGGTCCTGCTTCGAGCGCCGATTCGCCGTCTGCTGATTGGAGGGCTCAGCCCAGGCCGAGGCAAGCACCGCCTCGACCGCCCGCTGATGCCGGGGCATCCAATCAAGCGGGTTGGTGGCCAGACGCGGTCCCGAGCGGCTTCGGATCATAGCGCATCTCCTTGGGCTGCAGGCGCTCCAAAAACTCCACGGTCAGCGCCTCGTAATCCTGTGCCCCGATCGAATTGGGGGCATACTCGAAGATACTCTGTCCGTAGCTGGGGGCTTCGGCCAGCGCGACGTTGGTGCGGATAAAGGTCCGAAACAGCAGCTCAGGGAATCGTTCCCGCAGGCTTTGTGCGGCCTCATGATGCAGATTTTTGCGCTGATCAAAATTCGTAATCAGAATGCCCGAAAGCTTTAGGCGTGGATTGAGACGCCGCGTCACGATCTCGGTTGTCTGTAGCAGCTGAGAGAGCCCGGCTAGTGAGAGAAACTCCGGATATACGGGCACCAGGATTCCGGTGGCGGCGACCAGAGCGTTGACGCTCAGAATTCCCAGCTGGGGCGGGCAGTCCATGAGTACGAAATCGTAGCCGTCGTGGCCATCGAGGGCTTCTTTGAGCGCAAATTCGGCTCCAGGTTCCGAGAGGACCTTCTGGGCGCGCGAAAGGGCCAGATTAGCCGGCACCAGATGCAGATGCTCATTGCGTAAGCAGACGACCTCCGAAAGCGTGGCCTCCCCTGTGAGCACTTCCAGTAGGGTCAGCTCCAGCTCGTGGGCCGGTATGCCGGCATGATACGTCAGATGGGCCTGAGGGTCCAGGTCTACTAGCAGGACCCGAAACCCGCGACGCGCCAGGGCCGAGCCTACGTTAAAGGTCGTTGTGGTCTTGCCTACACCCCCTTTTTGATTGAGCAAGGCGATACGGGCCATGGAATCCCCCAAACGATACGCGTGGGCGCAATATACGACGCGAGCGGCGAAAAGCAAATTTCCGCGAGGCCTACTCGACCGTTACGCTTTTGGCCAGGTTGCGGGGTTTATCCACGTCGCAGCCCCGCAGCACGGCGATCTCATAAGCCAACAGCTGCAGCGGCACCACGGCCAGTAGCGGGGTAAAGAGCTCCAGGGTGCGCGGGATCTGCACAATATGCGAGGCCAGTTGGGCAAGCGCCGGGTCCTGTTCATCCGTGATCGCGATCACCCGACCCTGACGGGCGCGCACCTCCTGGATGTTGCTTAGGATCTTCTCGTAGGTCCCGTCGTGTAGCGCGATGAAGACAACGGGCATGTTCTCGTCAATCAGGGCGATGGGCCCGTGTTTCATCTCGGCGGCCGGGTAACCCTCGGCGTGAATGTAGGAGATCTCCTTCAGCTTAAGGGCCCCCTCGAGGGCGACGGGGAAGTTGGGCCCGCGTCCAAGGTAGAGGAAGTTCGTGGCGTCCTTATACTCATAGGCCAGCTCCTGAATGACAGGGCGCAGTTGGAGAATACGTCGGATCTTCTCCGGGATCTGCGTAAGCTCCTCCACATAGGCCAACACCTCGGCCTCGGTGAGCGTGCGGCCCTTGGCCAATAACAAGGCGATCATGGCCAGCACGGCCACCTGCGAGGTGAACGCCTTCGTGGAGGCTACTCCGATCTCGGGCCCGGCGTGCAGGTACACGCCCGCTTCGGTCTCGCGTGCGATCGAGGAGCCCACTACGTTGCAGACGCCTAACACGAGCGCCCCGCGCGCCTTGGCCTCCCGAACAGCGGCCAGCGTATCGGCCGTCTCGCCGCTTTGGCTGATGGCGATGACCACGTCATCCGGATACAGGATTGGATCGCGGTAGCGAAACTCGGAGGCGTACTCCACCTCTACGGGAATGCGCGCCAAGGATTCAATCAGGTACTCCCCCACCAGGCCCGCATGCCAGGAGGTCCCGCAGCCTACAAGCACCATACGACGGGCCCGAAAGAGCCGATCCCGCACGGAAATCAAGCCCCCGAGCTGCACCTCGGCTTGGCCCGGACGGATACGGCCTCGCAGCGTGTTCTCAAGCGAACTAGGCTGCTCGAAGATCTCCTTGAGCATAAAGTGCGCATAGCCGCCCCGCTCGATCTGCTCCAGGCTCCATTCGATGGTGCAGATCTGCTTAGTGCGCTCTGTATTCTGGATGTCTTTGACCAGGTAGCCCGTAGGCCGGATGACGGCCATCTCGCCATCTTCCAGGTAAATCACCCGACGTGTATGCTCTATGATGGCGCTCGCGTCGGAGGCCACGATGTACTCCCCCTCCCCGATACCGAGGATGAGCGGGCTGCCCTTGCGGGCCACGATCAGGGTATCGGGCTCCTCCGGGGAGATGATGGCCAGCCCATAGGCCCCCACCACAAGGCTTAGGGCGCGCCGGACGGCCGTCTCCAGGTCACAGTCCGTCCAGAGGGCTCCGATCAGATGGGCCAGGACCTCGGTGTCCGTTTGGCTGCGAAAAACACAGCCCACTCGTTCGAGCTCTGTGCGTAGGGCGGCGTAGTTCTCGATGATCCCATTATGGATCAGCGCCAGACGCGCGCGCATGTCCGTATGCGGGTGAGCATTTACGTCGCTAGGCTCCCCATGCGTGGCCCAGCGGGTGTGGGCGATCCCGATCTGGCCTGGTAGGCTGCGACCGTTTAGGCGGGCAAGCAGGTCCTCGACTTTGCCCCGCGTTTTGAGAAGGTGTAGCTCACCCCCGTACAGGGTCGCGATCCCAGCTGAATCGTAGCCGCGGTACTCAAGCCGGCGCAGCCCCTGAAGCAAGATGGGAGCGGCCTCCCGGCGGCCTACGTATGCAACGATGCCACACATCTTGACGGGCTCCTTATCTGCTTCCCCCCGCCTTCCCGATCTGCGGCAAACATACGCCTGGGAGGGTTCGGGCGCAACACGACGGCTAGGGGCGCCCTATCGAGGCGGCATGCGCAGCCACGCTGCGTCCGATGGCCTCCGCGATCAGCCGGACCTGCCGCATGAGCTCGGCAAACTGTTCCGGATAGAGGGACTGAGGGCCATCGGATTTGGCTTCTTCGGGCCTTGGATGAACCTCGATCAGGAGTCCATCGGCGCCGGCCGCCACGGCGGCTCGGGCCATGGGCAGCACGCGGTCCCGAAGACCCGTCCCGTGACTGGGGTCAGCGAACACAGGGAGGTGGCTTAATTTCTGTACCGTCGGAATAGCGCTTAGGTCCAACGTGTTGCGCGTGGCCGTCTCGAAGGTGCGAATCCCTCGCTCGCACAGGATCACGCGCGGATTGCCGCTGGCCATGATGTACTCGGCGGCCATGAGCCACTCTTCGATGGTGGCGGCCAGCCCTCTTTTCAGGAAGACCGGCTTGTCGGTCCGCCCCAGCTCCCGCAGCAGGGGGAAGTTCTGCATGTTTCGGGCCCCCACCTGAAAGATATCCGTGTAGCGTCCCACAAGCTCCACCTGAGATACGTCCAAAACCTCCGTGATCATGCCCAGGCCATAGCAATCACAGGCCTGCCGCATAAGCCGCAGCCCCGTCTCCCCGAGCCCCTGAAAAGCGTAGGGAGAAGTGCGGGGCTTGAAGGCGCCTCCGCGCAGAAACGCAGCCCCGTGCTCGGCCACGAAGGCGGCCGTCTGGAAGATCTGCTCCTCAGACTCTATGGAGCAGGGGCCGGCCATGATCACCACCTCCGGGCCCCCGATGCGGACGCCAGCGACTTCATAAACGGAGTTTTCGCGTTTCCAAGCTCGACTGGCGAACTTATACGGGGTGGTGACCCGGTATACCTCGGCAACCCCCTCGAGGACCTTGACCTGTCGGATGTCGAAGTCCGGCTGCACCCCGATGGCCCCTAGCACGGTCTGGTTTACGCCGCTTGATCGGTGCACATCGAAACCGAAGGCGTGCAGCCGGGCGATAACCTGTTCGATTTGGGCCTCAGTGGCACCGGGTTCCATGACCACAACCATGGCGATAGCCCCTCCTTCAGGCGGGTTAACGTACCTCAAAGCGAGCTATGTAGCCGTTTACAACTAACTCGTAGCGTCCGGGAGAGAGCGCATCGGGCAGGAAAACGTAATAGCGAAACGGACGGATGGCTTGCGTGCACAGTACCCCCACGGGGCGGCGCGTGAGCAACTCGACCTCGATGCGCGCGCCCTGGCGGACCTGCCGCACCTCATGTAGCTCCGTGCAACCGTCTGGCAGATAACCCCAGACCAACACCTCAGCTCGGGCGACGGGCTGATATGCGATGCGCACCTGCAGGGATTCGACCTTGGCCCGGCTGAAGGTGTACTGCAAAGCGCTATCCGGCGGCGTAAGCTGCAGCCACGGCTGTGGGAAGCCCCCCTCTGTGGAGGGGGACGCCCCCTTTGGCCGGGGATGGGGTGCAGCACAGGCTACCCAAAACATCATCGCAAGACCCCAGCTCAGCCTCATGGGTTTGGCTCGCGCGCCGTGGGAGATTCCCGGACACGCTCCACGGGGGCGTCCCCCCAGATGCGCTCCAGATTGTAGTACGCCCGAACAGGGGCGTAAAAGACGTGCGCTACTACGTTGACGTAATCCAACAGCACCCACTGCCGATTGCTGTATCCCTCGATGTGCCAGGGTTTTTCGCCTAGGTGCTTGTGCACTTCCTCCTCAATGGCATCGGCGATGGCTTTGACCTGCAAATCGGAGGATCCGGAGCCGATCACGAAATAATCGACCACATCGGTAAGTCCGCGCAGGTCTAGGATGACGACGTCTTCGGCTTTTTTGGTGAGCATCGCCTCCGCGATCCGTCGGCTCAGGGCGTAACCGGACGCAGCGGCAAGACGCCGACGGCGGCGCGGCTCGGCAATAGACTGCTTATGGAAGGATGCCATATCCCTCTCGCATGGGTTTAAGCGTTCTATAGTCAGCCCCCAAGATCACGGTCACATCCAAGTAAGCCTGGGGATCGGGCTGTCGCAGCACCCGTTCGGGGTCCAGGCCTAAAGCCACGGCCACGCGGCGAGCGGCCTCTTGATCCCCCGTACGGCTGATAACCAGGGTCTCCGGCACGTCGAAGCGGTCGTGGTTGCCGTATTCGACCACGTCAAAGCCGCGCTCCTGCAGGTACTCCGTCACGCGCTGAGCCAGACGCGGCACCCCGGTTCCGTTGCGCACCTCGAGCTGGATGACCGCGCCGAACAACCCGGCATGGGGTTCGGGGCGCTCAGGAAGCACGCGAGGCACCACCTGACGGGCGAGCGCCGCGTAGAGCAAAAGGATCAGCAGCGCGCCCAGTAGCAAGATGGCGCCGTCCCAGAGCCATGCAATCCGAGGTCGACCGGACATGGGCTATTGTCAAGGTACACCGTGTGAGCCCGTCGGGGCAAAAAACAACGCGGCCCGGCTTTTGTTCGGGCCGGGCCGCGGGCGATGTCATTTTCAACAGCTCAGTTACGCAACCACGGCTCCCGGCCCCAATCCGGCCAGTATCCGTAATAATACGGGCTATACCAGCTCCACCCCATCGGACCGGGGAATTGCTGTAGGCTCAAACGCAAAAGCGTCTGTTCCGAGGGGCGGTAGGTGAGTTCTGCGCCCTGCAGGAACAGCCGCGCATACGACTGACGACCTCCGAAGACCCCCTGGAAGGCGCCGGTCCCGAAGGGAGTGTGCAGCAGCCCTATATCCAGGCGCGCGCTCAGTTTCTCGGTCGGATACCAGAGCAGTGTGTTCGTGTACAGGCCCAGCGCCAGGGCTTGTCCGCCGAGGGAGGAGACGGACAACTCGTAGCTGTGGCGCATCTGGAAGCGCTCCGGGCTTAGCCAAGTGGGTTGGAACAGGCGCACCCCTGACGCTGCGGGCAGGTGGGCACGCAACTGAGCCTGAGCCGTCTGCACGTTCAAGCTCAACCACAGGAGCAGGAGCACCATTCCACAGAACCGCCGCATCGGTTTTGCTCCACGCTTGGTTTGGCCTGTACTTTTACGTCGACAGTATAGAAAAATGTTCTCGGTAAGTCAAGCCCACGACGTCGCCCCGGATCGGGTGATCTTGGGCATCGAAAGCTCCTGCGACGAGACGGCCGCGGCCGTGCTCATCGAGGGCCGGTTGGCCGCGCACGTGGTGAGCTCTCAGCTCGACCATCGCCCCTACGGCGGAGTGGTGCCGGAGCTGGCCTCCCGGGCGCACCTGCGCCGGATCGTGCCCGTGGTTGAACGCGCTCTTGCGGAGGCCCAAATCCGCAAGGCGGATCTGACGGCCGTAGCCGTCACCTACGGGCCTGGCCTGATCGGGTCTTTGCTCGTGGGGACGAGCTTCGCCAAGGCTCTGGCCTCCGCTTTGGGGATTCCGCTTGTGGGCGTGCACCACCTAGAGGGGCACATTTACGCGATTTTTCTGGAGCCCGAGCCCCCGCCGTTTCCCTTTTTGTGCTTGGTGGTCTCCGGGGGGCATACCGCTTTGGTGCGCGTTGAGGCCCCCTTTCGGCATCGCACCTTAGGTCAGACGCGCGACGACGCGGCCGGGGAGGCCCTTGATAAGGTGGCCAAGCTGTTGGGGCTCGAATATCCCGGCGGACCGGCGATCGAGCGGCTTGCGGCAGAAGGCGATCCGCGATTTCTGCGCCTTCCCCGGCCCAATCTGGGCCCGTCGCTGGATTACAGCTTCAGCGGGCTTAAGACCGCGGTGCTTCACGCCCTTAAGCGTCTTCCGGATCCGGAGCGCACCCGGCTTCGCCAAGAGCATCTGGCCGATCTGGCCGCATCCTTTCAGACGGCCGTCGTCGAGGCCCTCCTGGAGCCCCTTTTGCGAGCGGCCGAACGGACCGGAGACCGTCATGTGGTGCTCTCCGGGGGCGTGGCGGCCAACCGCGCCCTGCGCCGTCGGCTCCAGGAGGTGGCGGCCGAACGAAGCTGGCGTCTTTACGTCCCCCGGCCGGCCTTTTGCACGGACAACGCGGCCATGATCGCGATGGCCGGCTACCTTAAGTTGCGTCAAGGCCATCAGAGCCCGCTTTCCTTAGCCCCTCAGGCCACGGTTCCGCTATGAATTCTACGCTGTCTGGCTCGGAATCGCCCGAATCACTTTGGCAAGCCATGGAGGACTGGCGTCGGCGCATCGACGCGCTGGACCTTGAAATCCTACAGCTGCTCAACGAGCGGGCCCGCTGCGCCTGCCAGATCGGGGCCCTGAAAAAACGCCTAGGCCTGCCCCTGTACACCCCGGAGCGGGAGGCCGAGGTCATGCGCAACGTCGTGCAACATAACCCGGGCCCCCTCTCGGCTGAGGCGGTGCGCCGGCTCTATGAGCGCATCATCGACGAGTCGCGTCGGCTAGAGCGGGAATCGCACGATGGCTAAAGGACATGCGCATTGGGCGCTTGTGGGGCTATTGCTCTTGCTCGCCTCCGGGGCCGGCATCGGATACCTGCTTCTGCATCCCGCCACACCGGACTTTCCCGAGGAGCGCGTGATATACGTGTATCCGGATCAACCGTTTGCGGCGGTGGTCGACAGCCTCCATCGGGCAGGCATCTTACGGGAGGCCCGAACTTTCCGCTGGATCGCCCTCATTACGGGCTGGGACCGACAGATCAAGCCGGGCCGCTACGTGCTGCGCTCCTCGTTGACGCACCTGGAACTTTTGGGGCTTTTGCGCAAGGGGCTGCAGACGCCGCTCGACGTCACCATCCCTCCTGGCATGACCCAAGATCGACTTGCGGCGCTTCTGGGTGCGCAGTTGGCCTTCCGGCCTGAAGATTTTTTGCGCGCCTTGCGGGATTCGGCCTTCTGCGCCTCCCTAGGGCTGGATACGACGCGCATCTTTGGCTATCTGTTTCCGGAGACCTACAACGTGTACTGGACGACTTCGCCTGAGGCGCTTATCCGGCGCTGTGTGGCCCAGTTTCGGAGCTTTTTCGTCGATTCCCTGCGCCGACGCGCCGATGCGCTGGGTCTACGCGAAGAGGAGGTCCTCACTTTGGCCTCCATCATCGAATGGGAGGCGCAAGTAGAGCGAGAACAGCCCCGCATCGCAGGGGTCTATTGGAACCGGCTTCGCCGAGGTTGGCCCCTACAGGCCGACCCCACGGTGCAATACGCGCTCAACAAACGGCATCAACGGCTTTCGGTGCGCGACTATCGCGTAATCCACCCATATAACACGTATCTATACCCCGGCCTGCCCCCTGGTCCCATCACCAATCCCAGCCCCTCCTCGATCCTGGCCGCCCTTTATCCGGAGGAGCATCGGTACTTCTTCTTCGTCTCCAACGGCGATGGCACGCACACCTTCTCCCGCACATACGCCGAACACCTGCAGGCCGTGCGGCGCTATCGAGCCCAACGCGCGGAGTCCCGCTCCGCAGACAGGTAAGACCCTATAGCCAAAGGGGGAGCTCATGCTCGCTCGCTTGATCCTGGTCGCCTGGGCGCTCCTGCTGTGCGCCCCGCCCCTTAAAGCCCAAAGCCGCCTGCGCTGGAGCGGCCTCTGGTATGCCGACTACTACTACATCCTGGCCAGCCCGGAGCGCGCGCAGCGGGGTCAAAACGGGTTCGCGTTCCGACGCCTGTATCTGACGGCGGACTGGAACGCCCGGGCGAGCCTGGATGGACGGGTCCGGTTGGAGGTCGACGATCGGTCTTTTACGACCGACGGCCGGCCCGGACCTTTTGTAAAGGACCTATATCTGCGCTTTGCCCTAGGCCGGCACCAGCTGATCGCGGGCATCTCCCCAACGCCGGCCTTCGAGGCCCCGGAGGAGGGCTGGGGTTACAGGAGCCTAGAGCGCACGATTTTAGACTTCAACCGCGTCGCCTCCACTCGGGACTTCGGCCTGTCTGTTCGTGGACCCCTGGGCGCCAAGGGCGCGCTCTCCTACTGGCTCATGTTCGGCAACAACAATGGAGTCCGACACGAGCAGGACAAGTTCAAGCGCCTATACGGCCGCCTAGCCTGGCAAGCTCAGTCCGGGCCCGTGCTCACGCTTTACGCCGACTACGGGCGCTATCAAGAGGATAGGCGACTCTGGACATGGGCCGGATACGTGGGCTACGTGGGGGCCCTGCAGCGAGCGGGCCTGGAGCTGTTTGCGCATCGCTTTGAGCGCCCCCGCGATCCGGATGACCGCCTTTGGGGAATCAGCCTGTTCGGGGCGCGCCGCATAAGCGAGCCGATCGCGATTCTGGCGCGGGCTGATCTCGTGCAGCGCTCCCTACAGGGGCGGCGATCCCGACTGGAGTACGCCATCGCCGGCGTAGATTGGACGATAGCCCCCGAGGTGAACCTGATTCTCAACTTCTACCGCACCCGACTCAGCCCGGGGGCCCGGGATAGCTGGACGGGTCGGCTGACCCTGCACTGGCGCTTCTGATTCGCTTGGCCAGGTTGCGCCGTACTCGATGGGGCCGTATCATTTCGCGACCCGCTTACACCGGAGACTGGCATGAATCCTACGCGTCCGCGTTCCAGAGGCTGGCTAGCCTGGATCGAACGCACCGGCAACGCCCTGCCCGATCCGGTAAGCCTTTTTCTGATCCTCATCGGCCTTGTCGTGGGGCTATCGGCCCTCTTGGCCTCTCTGGGCGTAGAGGCCAAGCACCCGGGCACGGGTGAGATGATCCGCGCGCAAAACCTCCTGTCAGCTGAGCTTATACGCCGGCTGCTTACGGAGATGCCGCGCACCTTCGCGGGCTTTCCGCCTCTGGGCCTGGTCCTTGTGGTCATGCTCGGCATCGGGATCGCCGACAAAACGGGCCTGATCGCGGCCGCCCTTCGGGGGGTGCTCCGACGCGTGCCGGCCAAGCTGCTGTCGGCAGCGGTGGTGTTCGTGGGCATCATGTCCTCGCTGGCCGTGGACGCCGGCTACGTGGTCGTCATCCCCCTGGGCGCGTTCGTTTTCTGGGCCGCCGGGCGCCATCCCCTGGCCGGACTGGCCGCGGCCTTCGCCGGTGTTTCGGGCGCTTTTTCGGCCAACTTGTTTCTGACTTCCCTGGATCCACTGCTAGCGGGCTTTACGCAGTCCGCAGCCCAATTGATCGATCCCCGCTACACGGTACGGGAGACGGCCAACTACTACTTCATCGTCGCCTTAACGCCGCTGCTGACGCTTGTCGGGATGGCCGTCACGGAATGGATCGTAGAGCCTCGTCTGGGCCCGTACCGAGGCCAGGCCGAGGTGGCCGAGCTGTCGGCCGCGCTCAGCCCTGAGGAGCGGCGGGGCCTGCGTTGGGCCGGCCTGGCGCTTCTGCTCGTACTGGCCCTCGTGGGCTTGCTCGTGCTGCCCCCGGGGGCGCCGCTTCGGGGCGAGGACGGATCGCTAGCCCCCTTCTACGGGAGCATCGTGGCCATTATGTTCTTCTGTTTTCTCATCCCCGGCCTGGCCTATGGCATCGCCACCGGGCGCATCAGAAGCGACCGCGACGCCGTGCGCATGTCCGCTGAGGCCAT
This sequence comes from Bacteroidota bacterium, assembly GCA_025059945.1. Lineage (NCBI taxonomy): Bacteria > Pseudomonadati > Bacteroidota > Bacteroidota bacterium. The sequence goes on along the minus strand of JANXDC010000012.1, from coordinate 58,803 downwards.
GTCCGATATGGCCCTCTACATCGTGCTCGCTTTCGCGGCGGCGCACTTTATCGCCGTCTTCAACTGGTCCAACCTGGGCGCCATTTTGGCCATCAAGGGGGCTGAGCTCCTCAAAGGCTTGGGCCTGGGTCAGGTGCCCCTGCTTGTGGGCTTGATCCTCGTTACGGCCTTCGTCAACCTCTTTATCGGCAGCGCCAGCGCCAAATGGGCCCTTCTGGCCCCCATCTTCGTGCCCATGTTCATGCTGCTGGGCTTCTCGCCGGAACTGGTGCAGATGGCCTATCGCGTGGGCGATTCGGCCACGAACATCATCACCCCCCTGCTGCCCTACTTTCCGCTCATTCTGACCTTCGCGCTGCGCTATGAGCGCTCCGCCGGCATCGGCACGCTCATCGCCCTTATGCTGCCGTACTCGATCGCCTTCCTGCTGGCCATGACGGCCACGCTGGCCTTGTGGGTCTTTTTGGGCATCCCTCCCGGACCGGATATCCCGCTGCGTTACGAAATCAGCCGCTAACTCGGAGGACACCGCCATGCGCGCTTGGCGATGGATCCTGCTCTCTTTGCTGCCGCTTTCGATATGGGCCCAAGAGCGAAGGGGCCTTTCGCCTCTTGAGGTAGCTAGACTCCAGATGGTGAACGCCGCGGTCATTTCGCCCGACGGTCGCTACATAGCCTATGGGGTATCGGTGCCCGCCGATCCGATGCGGGAAAACCGCCCGGCGGCGACACACCTGTTCGTGTGGGACCTGAGAGCCGGCCGGGTGATCGGCAGCTTCACGCAGGCCAACGTCTCTTCGATCGCCTTCCGACCCGGCGCGGGCACGGTCACGTTCTTAGCCTCTATAGAGCCCAACGAGCCGCGCAGTCTCTATGAGCTCCCCCTGCGGGAGGGCGCCGAACCCCGACGCCTTCTGCGCCATGAGACGGCCATATCGGATTACCAGTGGGCGCCTGACGGGGAGCGCTTGGCCTTTATCGCGCCAGAGCGCATAGATGGACCCGGAACGCTCTTGCCCGTGCGACCGATCTTTTATGAAGAGGCCCAGCCGCAACGCCTGGCCTTCGTGCACGATGTGCGCTCGGCTCGCTCCGTGCCGTTGGCCGTAAGGGGGTCGTATTACCTTCTGGCCTGGAGCCCGGATGGCCGGCGAATAGCCGCCTCGGTAGCCCCCACGCCGTTGGTCGATGACATGTACATGGCCCAGCGCGTGCACGTATTCGACGCCGAGACCGGACAGGTCCTGCTTCAAATAGCCAATGAGGGCAAAATCGGCTCCATCCACTGGAGCCCCGACGGGCGCCGGCTGGCACTCAAAGCCGCCGATCACCTGCATGATCCCATCGATGGGCGGCTCATGATCGTCGAGGTCCAAGAGGGCGCCCGGCCCCGGAACGTGTGGCGCGACTTCGAGGGGCAGTTCGAGCAGATCCTATGGGCTGAGCCCGAACTTCTGTACGTGCTCGTAAGCGTAGGAGTAGAAAAGGCCCTCGCCACGATCCGGGCCGACGGAAGCGGTTTTCGCTACCTCGTCGCGCCGGGCTTGGCCAATTGGATGAGCTTCGATCGCGCCTCTAGTGGCCTAGTGGCGCTGGTGGGCAACACGGCTCGGCATCCCAGCGAGCTTTACCTTTGGAGGCCGGGCACGGCGCAGCCGGAACGCCTTACCGAGCACAACCCCTGGCTTGCCCAGGTGCGCCTGGGCGAGCAGCGCGTGGTGCGATATCGAACGCGCGACGGCGCCTACGAGATCGAGGGCATCTTGATGCTGCCCGTAGGCTACGAGCCCGGTCGCAGGGTGCCGCTTATCGTAGTCGTGCACGGCGGTCCGGAGGCGCACTACTCCAACGGCTGGCTGACGACTTACTCCATGCCTGGCCAGATGGCCACGGGGCGTGGCTATGCGGTCTTCTATCCCAACTATCGCGGCTCCACGGGCCGAGGCCTGGCCTTCGCCATGAGCAGCCAAGCCGACTTGGCCGGAAAGGAATTCGACGACATCGTCGACGGAGTCGATTACCTCATCGCCCAAGGCATCGTGGATCCGGCACGCGTGGGCGTTACGGGCGGCTCCTACGGGGGATACGCCACGGCCTGGATGAGCACGCGCTACTCGGATCGGTTTGCGGCCGGTGTGATGTTCGTGGGCATCAGCAACAACCTCTCTAAGTGGGGCACAAGCGACATTCCGAACGAGCTGTACCTGGTGCACTCGCGCACGCGCTTCTGGGAAAGCGACAGCAAGTGGCTCGATTACCTGCGCCGCAGCCCCATATACCACGTAGATCAAGCCCGCACGCCGCTGTTGATCCTGCATGGGGCCGAAGATACGCGCGTACATCCCAGCCAATCTCTGGAGCTTTACCGGCATCTTAAGGTGCGACGGCCGGAGGTCCCCGTGCGGCTTCTGCTCTACCCCGGCGAGGGACATGGGCTGGTGCGCTCCGCAGCCCGCCTGGATTATAGCCTGCGCATGATGGACTGGTTCGATCACTTTCTGCTCCGCCGACAGCGGACGCTACCTCCCCTGGAGTTGTCCGGCGTTCCGGCCGGATTGGAGTCGCGCTAAGCGATGCCCTTGGGATCGCGGCGCCGGGCCATTTGGGCCTGGGCCATGTACGACTGGGCCAACTCGGCCTACGTGACCACGACGGCGGCCGCGCTGCTGCCGGCCTACTTCGTGCAGGTTGTCGTGCCTCCGGAGGGCGTGCGCGCCCTGGGCCTCATCTGGTCCGGCGAGGCCCTGTGGGGGCTGGCGACGGGCGCGGCCTCGCTAGTGGCCTTTCTGTTGGCGCCTTTCCTGGGAGCGGTGGCCGATCTATCGGGCCGCAAGAAGGCCTTCTTGATGGGCTTCGCCTACGCCGGAAGCCTTTTCGCCTCCCTGCTTTTCTTCGCTCAAGCCGGACGCGTGGGGCTGACCCTTGGCCTATACGCGTTGGCTCAGATTTGCTTTATCTCGGCTAACGTCTTCTATGACGCCTTTCTGCCGCATCTGACGCGCCACCACCACGACCGCGTCTCAGCCCGCGGATACGCCATGGGCTATCTGGGCGGGGGGCTGCAGTTCGCCTGCGCTCTTGTGCTCGTATCGCAGCCGACTTGGTTTGGCCTGCAGACGGAAGAGGCCGTTCGGCTCGCCCTGCTCATGGCCGGGCTTTGGTGGGCCGTCTTTTCTTTGTGGCCTCTGCTAGAACTACCCGAATCCAACGCCCTCGGGACCGCCCCTGAGCCCAGCTGGGGTGCCTACGTTAAAGCGGGCTGGAGGCAGGTACGGGACACGCTCAGGCGCCTGCCTCGAGCTCCCTCCCTGCTGCTGTTTCTGGTGGCGTTTATGTTCTACGACGACGCCATTCAGAGCACGATCGCCATGGCCTCCGCCTACGGAGCCGGGGAGCTGAAGCTAGAACCCAGCGCGATCATGGGCACCTTTCTTGTCGTGCAGTTTGTGGCCTACGGCGGATCTCGGCTCTTTGGACTTCTGGGAGAGCGCTGGAACACAAAGCCGGCGTTGCTTTTGAGCCTGGCCGTGTGGGTGCTCATCATCTTGGGCGCCTACCTGCTGCCCTCCGGGTACGCGCCGGGCTTTCTGGGCTTGGGCCTGATGGTTGGCCTGGTCTTGGGCGGCAGTCAGGCGCTCAGCCGGTCTTTATACAGCCAGATCATCCCCCCTCAGGCTAGCGCCCAGTTTTTCGGATTCTACACGGTCTTCTCGCGCTTCTCGGCCATCTGGGGGCCCCTCTGGTTCGCCCTCGTGCGCACCGCGACAGGTTCCTCTCGGGCGGCCATCTTGTCTTTGCTTGTTTTTTTGGTGATCGGGATGGTTTTTTTGGCCATCCTTAGTCCATCCCAGGCCCGTGCAGAGGCCCGTCAATGGACGAACGCGCCATGATAATGGGCAAAGCGTGATGTTGCTTTTCACCCGTCAGGGGGAACGCCCCCGTTCGCCGCTTCAGGAATTTTTGGAGCATGAGGCGGCCTCGGGCCTTCTGCTGATCTTGGCCACGGTTTTGGCCTTGATCGCCGCCAACAGCCCCCTAGCGGGCGCCTATCAGGCGCTTTTGCACGTGCCGATTCGCCTGGGCTTCGGGCCCGTGTTGATCGATAAGCCCCTACTGCTCTGGATCAACGACGGGCTCATGGCCATCTTCTTCCTGCTCATCGGCTTGGAGATCAAGCGTGAGCTGCGCTTCGGGGAGCTTTCCAATCCCCGGCAGGCCATGCTGCCCGTGACGGCCGCCGTGGGAGGGGCGCTCGTGCCCGCGCTGCTGTTTATGAGCCTCAACGCCGGCACGCCATACGAACGCGGCTGGGCTATTCCGATGGCCACGGATATCGCCTTCGCCGTCGGGGTGCTAGCGCTTCTAGGTCGACGCATCCCCAGCTGGCTTAAGATCTTTCTGCTGTCGTTAGCCGTGGTCGATGACCTGATCGCGGTGCTCGTGATCGCGATCTTTTACACGAGCACGCTTAACTGGTCAGCGCTCGGAGTGGCCGCGCTCTGCTTGGCGGGCCTTGTCGCGCTCAACTTGCGCAACGTGCACACGCTCGGACCTTACCTATTGCTTGGCTTCGTGCTTTGGGTGGCCATGCTCAAGTCCGGGGTGCACGCCACGATCGCCGGCGTGTTGCTGGGCTTCGCTGTCCCCGCAACGCGCCTGATCAAACTGCCCGATGCGCTGCGGCTAGCCGAGGAAGGGGTGCTGCTGTTTCGCAAGTCGCTTACGGAGATCTCGGCCGAGGAGCAAAAAGAGCTGCGGGAGACCGCCTTAAATCAGCTAGAAGACGTAATCGTAGCCGCCGAATCCCCGCTACACCGGCTGGAGCACAAACTGCATCCGTATGTGGCTTTTGGGATCATGCCCCTTTTCGCCTTCGCCAACGCCGGCGTCACGATCAATCTAGAGGCGATTCAGGAGGCCTGGGACTCCAGCCTCACCTGGGGTATCGTGCTGGGGCTTTTCCTGGGCAAGCAGATCGGGATCTTCGGCTCTAGTGCCCTGCTTGTGCGCGCCGGCCTGACGCTTCTTCCCTGGAAGCCCGAGGTGCTGCGCTACTTATACGGGGCCTCCTGCCTGGCGGGGATCGGCTTTACCATGTCGCTTTTCATCAGCGGGCTGGCCTTCGGCGAAGGAGAGCTCCTGGAGCGATCCAAATTCGGGATTTTGCTCGCCTCCCTGCTAAGCGGGCTTATGGGCTACGCGATGCTGCGGCGGATGGCGGTTTCGGAAGAGGAACGCCCTCAGGAGGAGCCCGAGGCGGCCTCCCGGACCTGATCCGAAAGCTGGGCCCGCAGCCAAGCCAGCAGCCGTTCCGTGGCGGTCCGTAGCGCTTGAAGCGTACCCGTATTCCAGAGCACGTAATCGGCTTCTCGGATCAGGGCCTCCTGTGGGCGCTGATGCCGCATGCGCGCGCGCACGGCCTCCTCATCAACCCCGTCCCGGACCATGACGCGTCGTATGCGCTCAGCCTCATCGGCGGCCACGACCACAAGCCGGTCAAGCTCCCGGGCCAGGCCCGACTCCACTAGGAGAGCAGCCACTACGACGGCGATCCGTTGGCCCTCCAGGGCGCGCTCCCGAATCCAAGCGCGCGCTCGCTCGAGCACCCGGGGATGAACCAAGCTGTTGAGGCGGGCCAAGGCCTCCCGGTCCGAGAAGACCCGCTCCGCGATCCAGGCGCGGTTCAAAGAACCGTCAGAGCCATAGGCCCGCGGGCCCAGCCAAGCGCAGAGCGCAGCGCGCAGCTCGGGGTCGCGTTCCAGAAGCTCCCGCGCCACCTGGTCGGCTTCCAGCACCGGCACCCCCGCCTGGGCCAGCCACTGGGCCACGGTGGATTTGCCGCTTCCGATCCCGCCCGTAAGCCCCACCTTAAGCATAGCGCATCGCGGGATGGACCTGCTCTTCGACGTGCAATAGCTCAAGCATCCACCGGGCCGTGCGCTCCGCCCATCGACGGCGGTCAAACTCGGCGATCAAGCGGGGATCGGGGCTGGGCAGCCGGCCCGCCTCCCAGGCTAGGAAAAGCCGCTCCAGGGCCTGCACAGCCCCCTCTAGGTCTTCGGGATCGACCACCTCAGCCGCCCCGTAGCGGGCTAAATCGCGCGCCGCTATGCCTTCGGGGGGAAGCAGGGCCAAAATCGGCTTGCCCGAGCCGAAGTATTCGTAAAGCTTGCCCGTGGATATGGCCTCTGCCCCGGGGTAACGCCCGATGATCAACCACAGCACATCCGCGGCGCGCTGAGCCGCTATCACCTCCCGATGAGGCCGATAGGGTTCGATCTGCGCCACGTCCGCAAGCCCCAGGCGCTCGACGAGCTCCGTATACTCTGCGGGCCAGAGGCCGATAAAGCGCGCCCAGATGCGCTGGCGGCGCTCTGGATGCTCCTGCAGCCAGCGGGCGAGCGCGCGCAGAAAGGGCTCCGGGGTCTGCCGGTCGTAAAAGGCCCCCGTGTAGAGCAGCTGAAACCGCTCATCTGTGCGCGCCTCCGGTGCGACGCGAAAATCCTCAGGGTCGAAACCCTGCGGCACGATCCGAATCCGGGCGTAATCCAGACGCCGTCTTTCTGGATACCGGGCGATCAGGGACTCCTTGATGCGGCGGTTAATCGTAAAGACCAGATCCGACCAGGCCAGCACCTCGGCCTCAAAGCGCTCCTGCAGGGCCCGATGCAAGGCGGTGGGGTAGACGTGACGGGGGTTGCCCACCCAATCATCCCGGAAATCCGCCACCCAGGGCAGGTGCGGAAAGCGCCGCTTTAGGCGCAACCCCACCAAGTGCGCCGTATAAGGAGGGGCCGTGCTGTAGATCGCCGCCACCTTCCCCTGTCGGATCAGCGCCTCGGCCTCCTGCTCAGCGGGCCATAGCCAGCCTATTTTGTTATCCGGCACAAAAAGCCACTGGCTCCAGCGGCTCCAGCGCGCCCGACGGCGTTCCGGCATCTGCACGACGGTGCGGGATCCGAAAAGACGCGTCGGATCCCAGGAGGGCACGCGCCGCACCTCCACGGCGCGGCCCTCGAGCTCTTCGAGCAGCGTCTCATCGAAGGCGAAATAGCCGCCGGGCTCGACCGTGATCACTATAGGGCGCCAGCCGAAGTCCGCCCAGTACTTGACGAACTTCAGCGTCCGCTGCACCCCACTTAAGCCCATCGGGGGAAAGTAGTAGGCCAGGACCAGCAATCCGGGTGCGCTCATCCGACCTGCAGGAGCTCTTTGGGGGAGCGCGTCAGCACCTCCGCGCCGTCTGCGCTAAGCACGACCATGTCCTCTATGCGCACCCCGAAGCGACCGGGCAGGTATATGCCGGGTTCGATCGTGACCACAGAGCCCGCCGGAAGCTCGTAATCGGCTAAGAACGACACCTTTGGGTACTCGTGTATCTCCAAGCCCACGCCATGACCCAGGCCATGGCCGAAGTAAGATCCGTAGCCCTGGGATTCGATAATGCGGCGCGCGACAGCGTCGAGCTCTCGGCTCTGCATCCCCGCTCGGGCCGCCTCCAAGGCGCGCATCTGCGCCTCGCGTACGATCTCGTAGACGCGCGCAAACTCCGCATCCTCGGGCCGCCCCACGGAAACCGTCCGGGTCATGTCGGAACAATAGCCCCCGTAGACGCAGCCGAAGTCCAGTACCACGACGTCACCCGGGCGCAAGATGCGATCCGAGGCGCGAGCATGGGGTAGGGCCGAACGGGGTCCGGAGGCCACGATGGGCTCAAAGCTCGTCGTGTCGGCCCCATAGCGCAGCTGACGGTAGGTGATCTCGGCGGCCAGCTCGCGCTCCGTCACCCCCGGCCGCACAAATTCCAGGATCTCCGAGAAGACGCGATCCGTGATCGCCACGGCTTGCCGGATGGCATCTAGCTCCTCTGCATCTTTTACGGCCGTCTCCCGATCTAGCAAGCCCGAAACGGGCACCCACTCCACCTGAGGCAATTTAGCACGCAGCTCCTCGAGTTGCGCCACCGTCAGGTGCTCGCTTTGAAGCAGCACCTGCCGGTAGGGGGCTAGTAGACCCGCCTCGAGCAGGTATTCGACAAGCTGGTAACCGGGGGTGTGCACATACGCCCCCCGGACTTGCTCCCGTGCTTGGGTCTCGTAGCGCCGGTCAGAGAGAAAGTGAGCCTCCGCGCGCCCTATCAACAGCAGCGCGTTAGAGCCCGTAAAGCCCACCGCCCAGCGGATGTGGGGCAGATGCGTGAGCAAAACGGCCTCTGCTCCGCGCTCTTGCAGCAGGGCCTGGATTCGGTCTACGCGCGCACCGGACACGCTCAGGATCTCCTATCGCAGGTAGTAGTTCGGGGCTTCTTTGGTGATGATCACGCTGTGGGGATGGCTTTCGCGCCATCCAGCGGCCGTAATGCGCACAAAACGGGCCCGCTGTTGCAGCTCCGCCACCGTGGCGCAGCCGCAGTATCCCATGGCGGCCCGCAACCCTCCGATCATCTGGTAGACGACCTCGCTCAGGGTCCCCTTGTAGGGCACACGGCCTTCGATGCCTTCGGGTACGAGCTTGTGCAGATCGTCCTCGGCGTCCTGAAAGTAGCGGTCGGAGCTTCCGGCGCGCATCGCGTCCAGGGAGCCCATGCCCCGATAAGCCTTGAACTTGCGACCCTCATAGAGGATCGTCTCGCCTGGGCTTTCCTCGGTTCCGGCAAAGAGGCTACCGATCATCACGGCCGTCGCGCCGGCTGCGAGGGCTTTGGCGATGTCGCCCGTATATCGGATGCCCCCGTCGGCCACGATGGCCACACCGTGGGCGCGCGCGGCGGCTGCGGCCTCCAAGACGGCCGACAGCTGCGGCACCCCCACGCCCGTGACGATGCGCGTGGTGCAAATCGAACCCGGCCCCACGCCCACCTTCACCACATCCGCTCCGGCCTCGATGAGATCGATCGCTCCCTGGGCGGTGGCGACGTTGCCCGCCATGAGAGGCACCTGGGGGAAGGCCGCCTTGATTTGGCGCACCATCCGAAGCACGCCCTCCGAATGCCCGTGGGCCGTGTCCACGGTGATAAGATCTACGCCGGCCTCCACCAGAGCGGCCACGCGCTCCAAGGTGTCGCGGGCCACGCCCACAGCGGCCCCGACGCGAAGACGCCCCAGAGGGTCCTTGCAGGCGTTCGGAAAGCGCTTCTTCTTCTGGATGTCCTTGAACGTGATGAGCCCCACAAGCCGGCCGGCCTCGTCCACAACGGGCAGTTTTTCGATCTTGTGCTCCTGCAGGATACGTTCGGCTTGCTCCAGGGTCGTGCCCACCGGAGCGGTGACAAGCGGCATAGGGGTCATGATCTGTCGCAGGGGTAGATCCGCGCTGGGCTGAAAGCGCAAATCCCGGTTCGTGACGATCCCCACTAGACGGTCTCCCTCCACGACGGGGATCCCCCCGATATGATAGCGGGCCATAAGCTCGCGGGCACGGCGAACCGTATCCTCCGGCCCTAAGGTGACGGGATCGACGATCATGCCCGATTCGCTGCGCTTGACGCGCCGGACCTGCTCGGCCTGCTCCGCGATCGAAAGGTTCCTGTGAATCACCCCCATACCCCCCTCGCGGGCAAGCGCGATGGCCAAGTCGGCCTCCGTGACCGTATCCATGGCCGCGCTCAGGATCGGGATGTTCAACCGAATCTCAGGGGTCAGCTGCACGGAAACGTCCGTTTCGCGCGGCATGACCGCCGAGCGATCCGGCACCAGCAGCACATCGTCGTAGGTGAGCGCCTCGCCGATGAGCTTCTGCGTCCAAACGGCTTGAATTTCCTCTGCGTACGCGCGCGCGTCCACGTGCCTTGACTCCTCACTTTTCGCCAAACTACGGCGGATAGAGGGCAGCAGGCAACGCGGGCTAGCTTAGCTGCGCATAAGCGGTGCGTAGCCGCTCAAGGGCCTCCTGTAGACTGGCCGCCTTCTGTCGCTCCCGCTCCACAACCTCCGCGGGGGCTTTGGACAAGAAGTCGGCGTTGGCAAGTTTAGCCTTCGCCTGAGCCAACAGGCCCTCCAGGCGTAGGATCTCCTTTTGGATGCGCTCTTGCTCCGCGCGCAGGTCCACTAGGCCCGATAGAGGCACATAGGCCTCATGCCCCCCGCTGCGGCGCAAGACCAGTAGGGCGCTCTCAGGCGGACGCCGCACCTCTGGACCGACGTCGAGCAGCTGGGCTCCGGCCAAGCGCTCCAGGTACGATCGGTGTTGACGCAGCACCTCAGCAAAAACCGCATCGGCTCGTGTGCGCACATACAGGCTTATAGCGGCCTTAGGGGCTAGCCCCATCTCGGCCCGTAGCGCACGCAGGGCCGAGATGAGCTCCTGCAGCTGCGCAAAGCGCCGGGCCGCCTCGGCATCCGTCTCCTCGGCCCGCGCTTCTGGCCAAGAGGCCCTGATGAGGGCCTCCCCCGCAGACCGAACCCTTAGCCGCTGCCAGACCTCCTCGGTCACAAAGGGCATAAAGGGATGCAGAAGCGCCATGAGGGACTCGAAGATCTCTATGGCCAGAGCCAGCCGGTCCGGCTCCATGGGCTCGAAACTCCGGGGCTTGATCAATTCCAGGTACCAGTCGCAGTAATCGTTCCAGATGAGCTCGTAGAGGAGGTGCACGGCCTCGTTGAAGCGATACTCCTCAAGGGCGCGCGTGAGCTCCGGGATGCGCCGGTTGAGCCGGTCCAGCATCCAGCGTTCTACCAGCTCCAGCTCCGCAAAGGAGCGCTCGCGTCGATAAAGACGGCCCTCCTCCATGTGCAGGGCCAGAAACCGAAAAGCGTTCCAGATCTTGTTGGCGAAGGTGCGCATGTCGGCGATCATCTTCTCGTCGAAGCGCAGATCCTGCTGCGTCTGAGAGCACCGAGCGAGCAGCCCCAGGCGCAACGCATCGGCCCCGTACTTGTTGATCGCCTCCATCGGGTCGACACCCGTTCCCAGGGACTTGGACATGCGCCGTCCCTGTAGGTCCATGACCGTCGGGTTGATGTAGACCTCTCGAAACGGCACCTCGCCCCGGAACTCCAGCCCGAACATGATCATCCGGCAGACCCAGAGGAAAAGGATATCGCGGCCCGTTACGAGCACGCTCGTGGGGTAGAAGTAGCGCAGCTCCTCGCGCTCATGCGGCCACCCCAAGGTAGCCAGCGGCCAGAGCGCGGAGCTAAACCAGGTGTCCAGCACGTCCGGATCCTGCTCGCAGTCCGAGGCGCCACAGCGGGCACACCGCGCCGGGGGATGCTTCTGCACCATCCGGTGGCCGCAGGCCAAACAAGTATAAATCGGGATCCGATGCCCCCACCAAAGCTGACGCGAGATGACCCAAGGGCGGATGCCGGCCAGCCACTCCAGCGCCACCCGGGCCCAGCGTTCCGGATAAAAGCGCACGCGCCCTGTGCGGATGGCCTCGGCCGTGCGGGCGGCCATCTCGGAGACATCGCAAAACCACTGCTCGCTTAAGTAGGGCTCGATCACTGTGTGGCAGCGATCACAAGTGCCCACGTTCGTCTGATAGGGCTCCTGGCGCCACAGCGCCCCCCGGGCCCGCAAAAGCTCCACAGCCCGTTTGCGGGCCTCAAAGCGATCTAGTCCGGCTAGCTCCGGTCCGGCCTCCGGCAGCATGCGCCCCTGTTCGTCGATCACGACCAGCGACTCCAGGCCGTGCTCCCGACCGATTTCGTTGTCCAGGGGATCGTGTCCCGGGGTGATCTTAAGCGCCCCGGTGCCGAAGCTCGGATCCACGCGTCGGTCCGCGATCACGGGCACGCGTCGCCCCCCCAGGGGCACAATCAGCTCGCGGCCTATCCAGGAGCGGTAGCGCGCGTCCTCTGGAGAGACGGCCACGGCCACGTCGGCCGGAATCGTTTCGGGTCGGATCGTGGCCACCCAAAGGGCATCCCCGGAGCCGTCGGCGGCCGCATAACGCACGTAGTACAACTCGGCTTGCGTGGGCTCGTACTCTACCTCTAGGTCCGAGATCGTGGTGCGGCATCGGGGGCACCAGTTGACCATATGCTTGCCGCGATAGATGCGGCCCTTCTCGTAGAGCCGCACAAAAGCCTCCAGGACCGCATCGTAGTAGTCCGGGTCCAAGGTGAACTTCTTGCGCTCCCAATCGCAGGAGGCCCCAAGCCGCTCCAGCTGGCCGTAGATGATGCCGCCGTATTTCTCGACCCACTGCCAGACCCGCTCCAGAAAACCCTCCCGGCCCAGGTCTTCCCGGGTAAGGCCCTCTTGGCGGGCCAGCCAGCGCTCGACCACGTTCTGCGTGGCGATGCCCGCATGATCGGTGCCGGGCTGATAGAGGGCGTTATAGCCCCGCATGCGGTAAAAGCGCGTAAGAACGTCTTGAAGCGTGTTGTTGAGCGCATGCCCGATGTGAAGCTCGCCGGTCACGTTCGGAAGGGGCATCATCACGGCCCAGGCGGGCCGGGAGGGGTCCGGAACGGCCCGAAAGAACCCGCCCTCCTTCCAAAAGCGATACCAGCGCGGCTCCACCTGAAGGGGTTCGTAGGTTTTCGGAAGGGTTGTGCTCTCCATGCGCGTTTCCTGCTGTCTGGGGTATTGAGCCCAAGAAGTGAGGCGATGAACCTGATCTTCGGCCCTCCAAAAATAACGCCCAAGGCCATTTCCGCGCTAGAACTAGGCGGCCAACCAGCGAGCGGCCTCTAGAAGCCGCTGCGTCTCCGGATGGCGGGGATGAGCGCATAGGGCCTCAACCGGACCCATCTCCACCAGTTCGCCATCGGCCATCACGGCCACGCGCCCGCCTAGGGCGCGCACCAACCGAAAATCATGCGTGACAAAAAGCAGGCTTAGCCTGCGCTCAGCCCGCAGCCTGCTGAAGAGGGCCACAAACTGCTCCTGTAGCTCCGCATCCAAAGCACTCAGGGCTTCATCGCAGAGCAAAAAAGGCGGCTCAGTGGCCAAAGCCCGGGCGATGGCCAAGCGCTGGCGCTGGCCGCCGGAAAAGGCATCGGGATAGCGGTTGAGCATCTCGGGCTCCAGGCCCACGCTCAGAAGCAGGGCCTCGGCCCGAGCCAGGCGCTCCCGCTCGGAACGCCCTATGCGGGCGGCGCGCATGGGATCCAGGAGCTGCTCGCACACCGTAAGGCGCGGATTTAGAGAGGCGTACGGATCCTGAAAAACGATCGGCATCTGACGCCGCGCAGCGCGCAAAGCCTCTCCCTCCAGAGCGCGCACAGGACATCCGCGCAGCCACACCTCTCCCTTGGAGGGCTCGATCAGGCGCGGAATGGCCCGCAATAGGGAGCTTTTGCCGCATCCGGAACGCCCTACAAGATGCAGTATTTCGCCTGCGCCCAAACTAAAGCTGACCCCGCGCACAGCGTGCACAGCTCCAGGTGAGCCGCGATGTGCGGGATAAAGAACGTGTAGGTTTTCCACTTGCAATAACGGATATTTAGGAGGAAGCCAGGGCTCCTCCGGCCGCCGGCCTTCGACCGTGAACACGGTCGGCAACTTTCGGGCCGGGCGCTCCTCAATGAGCCTTCCCTCCTCAAGGCGCCAAACGCGCTCAACGGACCGACGCAGCACATCCGGATCGTGCGAAACCACCCATAGGCTCATGGCCCGTCCTCGGGCGAGCTCCCCGACGGCCTTGAGCCAAGCCGCACGCGCCAGCACATCCAAGGCCGTGGTCGGCTCATCGGCCACAAGCAGCTCCGGATCACCGGCTAGCGCCAAAGCCAGGCTCAAGCGCTGCCGCTGGCCACCGGAGAGCTCATGCGGATAGCGGCGCGCTATGCGCTCCGGCTCCTCCAGTCCCGCCTCCGCCAGGCGCCTGTAAAGCTCTTGGCGCAGGCGTGCCCCCGAAAGCCGACCCTTGTAAAGCCGCACAAGCTCGGCAAGCTGCGCCCCGCAGCGCCGAACCGGATCGAGCGTCCAAAGCGGCTCCTGAAAGACCACCCCAATGCGGCGGCCCAACCAAGCGCATCGCTCCCGGGCCGAAAGCAGGCGCAGCGGGCGACCGTCCCAGTACACCTCTCCCTCCCACCGTGCGCCCTCGGGCAGAAGCCCTAAAGCGGCGCGCAGCAACAGGGATTTGCCGCCTCCCGATGGGCCCCAAAGGCCTATGCGTTCGCCCGGGCCGATGCGTAGCCAAATTTCGCGCAGCACCCACTTCCAGCCTGCGGCTGTGGGCAGCGCGACGGAAAGCCCTTCTATGCGCAACTCCACGCTCTAGGCCCGGCTTAGGGCTTCATCCAGGTCTCGGATGAGGTCCTCTGCGTCCTCGATGCCCACCGAAAGCCGGATCAGGGAATCCGTGAGCCCGGCCCGGATCCGCTCTTGGCGCGGAATCGCGGCATGCGTCATAGTAGCCGGATGTCCGATGAGCGATTCCACCCCACCTAGGCTTTCGGCCAACGCGAAGAGCTTTGTGCTCGAAAGCACCCGGATGGCGGCCTCTAGGCTATCGTCCCTGAGCGTAAAAGAGACCATACCGCCAAAGCCGCGCATCTGACGCCGCGCCAGCTCGTGTTGCGGATGGGAGCTCAGGCCCGGATACCGCACCGAGGCCACTTTGGGGTGATGGGCCAAGAATTCCGCGATAAGCTGCGCGTTTTGGCAATGCCGCTCCATGCGCACATGCAGCGTCTTCACGCCGCGCAGCACAAGAAAACAGTCCATAGGTCCAGGCACGGCGCCCGTGGTCTTCTGCTGAAAGCGCAGGCCTTCGATCCAGCGCTCGTCATTTGTCATAACGGCCCCTCCGATGACGTCGGAGTGCCCCCCGAGGTATTTCGTAGCAGAATGCACCACAAGATCGGCCCCTAACGTCAGGGGATTCTGCAAGTAGGGGGTGGCGAAGGTGTTGTCCACGACGACAACAGCCCCACGGGCGCGAGCGATCTGGGCGATGGCCGCGATATCGATGAGTTTTAAAAGCGGATTTGTAGGGGTCTCCACCCAGATTAGGCGCGTATTGGGCCTCCAGGCGGCCTCTAAGGCCGCAGGGTCGGTCATGTCCACGAAGCCGAACGTGATACCGAAGCGCTCGTAAACGGTGCGAAACAGCCGGTAGGTGCCCCCATACAGGTCATCGGTGGCGATGACGTGATCGCCCGGATTGAGCTGCCTTAAGATGGCATCGATGGCGGCGCAGCCGGAGGCGAAGGCGGCCGCAAAACGCGCCTCTTCCAAAGCGGCCAGGTTTTCCTCCAGTGCGGTGCGCGTGGGATTGCTTACGCGCGCATATGCATAGCCCTTGTGCACACCGGGGGCCTCTTGGACGTAGGTTGAAGTCTGATAGATTGGGGTCATGATGGCGCCCGTCGTGGGATCTGGACGCTGCCCTGCGTGCACGGCCTTGGTGGCGAATTGCATAGCCGGACTCCTTCTGCTATTGCCAGAGAGATCGCGAGGAAGTTTATCGATCCTGGCGCGAGAACTCAAAAGGCCGCAAAAAACCCCGCATCCTGCGGATGCGGGGTCTGTTATGAGAGCGAGGGGATCTGCACCCTATGGGGCTCACCTAATTATTGCGCCCCCCCTCCAGATTTTCGATGTCCACTTTGGCGCACTTGGCCATCTCCTTAGCCTTGTCAAGCATGTTGAGCCGCGCGTAGGCGCGGAATAAGGCTAAACAGATGCCCTCATCTTCGGGCTTGAATCGATGGGCCCGCTCCAGGTAGGGCAGCGCCTTGCGTAGCAGCTCATCCGCCTGTTGCCGAAGCGCCTCGGCCTTTTTGGCCTGCTCATCAAAGGCCTGCTCGGCAGCTCGGCGCTGTCGCTCCGTCAGGCGCGGTTTCGCCAGCTCCTCACGCAGCTTGTTTCGGGCCTCGGATTCCAGATCTTCGGCCTGCCGGAAGAGCTCCGCAGCCTGGTTTTGGTAAGCCGCCCCTAGGTTATAGTAAGCGTTTTCGTAGTTCGGGTCCAGGCGCAAGGCCTCAGATAGCTCGCGGATGGCGTCTTCGTAACGGTCCATTTGCAGCAGGAGTGTGCCGTAGTTGTAGCGGTAGACCGCGTTTTGCGGATTACGCCGCACCGCGTCGGCGAAGAGATCCACGGCCTCGTGCACCCGATCGGCGCGGATGTAAACGTTTAGCAGGGCCGTGAGCAGATCCGCATTATCCGGATTACGCTCCCGCTGGGCTTTTAAGAACTGAATCGCATCCTCCACACGACCCCCCGTCACATACAGCTCAGCCAATAGCATGAGCAGTTGGGGATCTTTCTCCCCCTTCTGGAGGGCCCTCTCCAGCGGGGCGATGGCCTTCTCCGGCCGCTGCGCGTTGATGTAGGCATAGGCGGCGTTGATGTAGTTGACGGTGCTGTCTGGCTGCCACATAGCGGCCAGCTCGAAGCCCTGCGCGGCCTCTATGAAGGGTTCTCGGTTGTCTGCCGAGCCCCGCTGAAAGGCCTGCGCGGCCCGGTTGAATTCGTAGGCCCAGGCGATCTTGTAGAGGTTATCGACCTCCTGTTTTAGCCCTGCGGCTTTGGGATCCTGAAGGATCAATTCCTTGGCTTTATCTAGCGCCTCCTTTGCCTGAGTGGCGAGCTCGAAGTGCTTGTTGAAGTCTTGCTCACGCCGAGCCAATTCCACTAGCGTCTGCGCTTTAAGCCTCCAGGCCTCTGCGTTTTGGGGGTTTTTCTGGAGCGCCTTGTCTAGGTTTTCAAGGGCCTTAGCATAATCCTGTTGGCGCAGGTTGAGTTTGGCCCCTTCGACGTTGGGATCACCGGAGCAGCCCCCGAATCCGAGAAGCACGAGACCCCCCAGCATCAGGGCCGCGAGGCCTCTCCATGTGCGGTGTATCACGCTTTCCTCCTACCGCTAAGCGGTCTTTTCATGCGGCAACAAGTAAAAGTAGCCCCTTTAGCCGACAGAAGCAATCGGCCCCGGGGGCGCGACGGAATCGTTACAGAGACGTTAGCTGCGGTAGATGCGCAGCAGCTGGCCGGCGCGGATCTGGTTGCCACGCAACCTGTTCCACTCTTTGAGCTGCTCGACCGAGACCCCGTAGCGGCGGGCGATCTCCAGCAGCGTGTCGCCTCTTTGGACGCGATAGCGAACCAGCTGACCGGAGCTCCGGCTAGCCGAGGGCGAACGCTCCTCGGGGGGGGCGATCAGAAGGCGTTGACCCACGCGCAGCCTGTTGGAGGCAAGCCCATTCCATTGACGCAGCTGGGCTATGGAGACCCCGTAACGCCGAGCGATTGCCGAGAGGGTCTCTCCGCGCCGGACCGTGTGGTGGCGAACCTGGGATTCTGGGGCGGACTCTGGGGCGGACGCTGTTGTGGCAGGGCTAACCTCCCAGGAAGCCAATCGAAACGGGGACTCTGAGGAGCTAGCCGGGATCAGCAGCCGCTGTCCGGGGCTGAGCCGGCTTGTCTGCTCCAATCCATTGGCCTCTCGAATGGCCCGAATCGTGACCCCGTATTGCCGGGCCAGTCGGCCGATGGTTTCTCCGCGCTGCACCACGTGTACAAGCATAGCCTGCTTAAGCGATTCCGGTAGCTGCGCGTAGGCCTGTTGAAAGGCTGAGGCCCGACCACTGGGGATGCGAAGCGCGTAATTGAGGCGACCTGGGGGAACGCGACCGCGCAACAGCTCGGGATTGAGCCAGCGAAGGGTCTCTAGGTCTGTTCCCGCGCATTCTGCTAGGATAGTAAGCGGAAGGGGGGCTTCCACCTGGACCCAGTCATATTGAAAGGCTGGCCCTCGCTCCGAGGCCCGTAATCCGAAGGCTTCGGGCTGGGAGCATAGTATAGCTGCCGCAATGTAGGCGGGCACGTAGTTGCGCGTCTCCCGGGGCAGAAAAGGCTGAATGGCCCAGAAGTTGCGCACCCCGCCGCGCTGGATAGCCCGTTGTACGTTGCCCACGCCGGAGTTGTAGGCCGCGATCGCCAGATGCCAATCCCCAAACGTGGCGTATAGATCCCTGAGATGTCGAGCGGCCGCTCGCGTGGCTTTTTCGGGGTCTCGACGCTCATCAACCCAGTGATCCACTTGCAGCCCATATAGAAAACCGGTGCTGCGGATAAACTGCCACATCCCTACGGCCCCAGCCCGGGAACGGGCATGTACGTTTAGCCCGCTCTCTATCAAGGCCAAGTACTTGAGCTCATCCGGCACCCCTTCTTCGGCGAAGATACGTTCGATCATAGGAAAGTACGTCTGCATACGCACCAGCCAGTGCTCTAGATGCCGGCTAGCGGTACGCAGCAGGTAGGCGATGTGTTGTTTTACCTGCCAGTTGATTTCCAGGGGTACCTGGGAGCGTCGCCAGATGCCCTCCTCTGGAATGCGCAACGTCTCGATCCAATCCGCGGGCAGGTTGTTTTCTACCGCCTCAAAGAGCGCATCTCGGAGCGCGTAGATATCCCCTCGCTGTTCCAGCAGCGAATCCGGCCCGTAGTAGTCCTCATACTCCGCCACGATCGCCCGGTACACCTCGCCAAAGCGCCGGTCCTGCTCGATGCCCGGAGCTTTGGCCAGCTGCCGCAGGGCCTCCATGGCTTGCTCCAGAAACAGCTCCGCCTGCTCCACGTTGCCAGAGGCCCGATAGGTAAGCACGTTGGCATAGAGCCGATACAAGTGAGCCAGTCGTAGTTGGATTTCGGCATCACTCCAGACCGGCGTGGGCGTACGCACCGTATCCGACCGCGGGGGCGCGACGGTGTTCAGGGGCAAGAAAAGCGGCCGTTGCCCAGCGGCGGTGGTGGTAAGAAGCAGCACAAAAAACAGACCTCCCCGAAGCCTTTGACGTTGCATGGGCGCACCTCCTGGCTTTTCTTGGGCGGAAACGTCTAACAATAGAACAAGGTCCCCGAAAAATGCAACCAAGGCAGGTCGATTGGATATTCCCTTTGCAAAACAAAGCGCATAGCTCGCTTTATCGCGATTTTTTTCGTTTCTTTCGGCATCACCCCTTAACCCAAACAGGAGCCTTTCCCAATGGCCCATGTTGCGCAGCTTGGAGACCGCGTGAGGGTCCACTATACGGGCACCCTACAAGACGGATCTATATTCGACTCCTCCCTGGGCGGCCCTCCCCTGGAGTTTCTACTCGGCGCTCAGGAGGTGATCCCCGGATTTGAACGAGCTGTTTTGGGAATGGCAGTGGGGGAGCGAAAACGGGTCACCATACCCGCTGAAGAGGGCTACGGGCCGTATGACGAGGATCTGATCTATCACGTGCCCCGCTCCCAGGTACCCCCGGATCTGCAGGTATACCCGGGGCAACAGCTCCAACTGCAAGCCCAGACGCAGAGCTTCCTTGTAACGGTGCTGGAGGTTACGGATCAGTACGTAGTGCTGGACGCTAACCATCCCCTGGCGGGACAAGAACTGACCTTCGAGATCGAGCTTCTGGCCATTGAGGGACCCTAAAGCTCGGGCGCGGCGGCCTCCAGGGCCCTTAGCAGCGAGCCGATCCATTGCTCCTGCTCCGGTCGCATGAGCACGGCGCGCAGCACGAGGGTCTCCGGAGCATCGGGCTCTAAATCGGGCCAGTGCATCCGCAGCCATAAGCTGGGCGCTCGGTACAATCCGACATAGACGGGAGGGCGCCTATGGCTGGCGTTCTGAAAAAGAGCTTCATGAGCCGCGCTGAGCTCCGAGGCGCTTCCCTTTCGGCGCAGCCCGAATAGCACGATATCCAACTGGGGGCGAAGCACAGGGCGCAGCCGCTCGGAGCGTTCCAGCTTCTCGTAAAAAGCTTGCGCAGCTCGACGGCAAGCGGCCAAAACAGGCCCCATGCCGCGATCGGGCTCCAGCGGAAAAGCCCGCAGCGTGGTCCACAGGGCGGCGGCCGCGGCCCCGGCTCGGGAGCACTCCAGGCTCACCTCTCCTAGGTGCAGCTCCCGAGAGGTGAAGTACGTATATGGGGAGTCGTGCCGATAAAACCGGCCCACGCTGGGATCGCGAAACAGGACGGCCCCGCATCCGTAGGGCTGAAGGCCGTGCTTGTGAGGGTCCACGACAAAGGAGTCCACTTCCACAAGGGCCCGAAAGGGCTCTGGATCCACCTCGGGCGGGTTCCGGCGGGCCAGCAGCGCAAAGTAGCCCCCGTAGGCGCCGTCGACATGCACCCGAGCCCCATAGCGGCGGGCGAGCCTCAAGATCTCATGGATGGGATCCAAAGCCCCCATGCCGGTCGTGCCCAGCGTGGCGACGACGGTTCCGATCCGCCCGGTTCGGAGCGCCGCCTCTAGGGCCTCCAGAGCCATCGTCCCGTCAGCCCCCATGGGGATCGCCGCAACCGGCAGGCCCAACAGGTGGGCCATGCGGCGATGCGTGTAGTGGGCGTTATCCCCGACGGCCACGGCGCGCTCCGGATGGAGCTCCCGGGCGATGAAGAGCGCCTCCAAGTTCGCCACCGTGCCCCCTCCGGTAAGATGGCCCAGAAACTCGGGCCAATCCACTAGACGGGCCAGCTGCGCAACCGCCTCCCGCTCCAGATACGTGGTGGCCGGTCCTCCATCCAGGGCGTGATTGTTGGGGTTAACGACCATCGCCAGCGCGTAGGCCGCCCACGCGATGGGGTGGGGAGGTTTGAGCATCTGCGCAGCATAATGCGGATGCCCAAAGGGATAAGAATCGGCCAAGCGCAAGGCGAGCTCCCGTAAAAGCTCTGAGGCTGGCTCAGTCGGCACCAGGCTAGCATGCTCCGCCTCAGGGGGCAGCCCCTCCGTCCACCGTCGCATGAGCTCCCGCAGAGCTTCCTGTAGGATGGGCAAAAGCTCGAGATGCGACATAGCCCCTCACACATACGAAAAAAAGGGCGAACCCACTCCGGTTCGCCCTAACGGTTCCGTTCCTCAACGCCGCCTTTACGTGGCCGCCTGACGCTTGGTGGAGTAGTTGATTCGCAGCGTGCCCGCCTCGCGCAGCTCTTGCTGCACGTCCGTTACAAGCCCCATGGGCGCGTCGCGGTCCACGCGCAACGAGACGATCAGGCGGGGTTCCTCAAGCAACTTCTTGTACATGATATGCCGGATCTCCGGGATCTCCACCAGCGCGTCGTCGATCTGTACGCGATACTGTCCGGTGCCCTTTTCCTTGCCGATCCAAATGTAGGAAATAAGGCGCTTTTGCTCGATCTTCTCGATCTCCTCGGCCTGGGGCATGATCAAGCTTACAAGCAGATTGACCTCGCGCAGTTTGGTGGAGACCATGAAGAAGATGAGCAGCAGAAAAACGATGTCCGGCAGCGAAGCCGTGGGGATGGCCTGTTTGAGCTGGGCTTTGCGCTTGAATGTTGCCATCTCGCCCTCCTATTGCCCTCCCCCGGTCCCGGGGTCTGGTTCGGCTAAAGAGATCTTCTGTGGGATCAGTTTGCGGATTTCATCCTTCTCCGGATCGTCTTTGGCAAAACGGTTGCGATATGTCAAATAATCCATCCCGAAACGCTGGCGAGCGACCATGTCGCGCACCTCACGGTAAGCCAGCTTCACCTCATCGAGCACATCGATATAGACCCGATACGGGGTGTTGCGGGCCGTTTTGACCGAGACGATCGCTTTCTCGGGGGATTCGGCGTAGTTGGGGTCTTGGCCGTTGTTCATGATGTGCTTTTTGACCTCATCCCGGATCTGCCGAAGCGATACAATCGGCCGATCCTCAACCAGGATCTGACCCTGGTCGTTGATGAGGATCTTGAGCATATTGCGCTCTTTGATGGGTGGCGGCTGCTGGTTCTCCTCCAGCTTGGGGGGCAGCACCATGCCGATACCTGAGTCGATATCGATCGTAGTGGCCACAAGGAAAAAGATTAGCAACAAAAAAGCGATATCCGCTAGCGAGGCCGAGGGAATCTCGGGCTCGGTTCGCTTGCGGCGTTCTCCTAGCGGCATCCCTAGGTCCCCCTTGTGTTTTTAGAAGGCCCGACGTATCCCGAAGAGCAACATGGTCAAAATTACGATAGCCAGCAGCACCAGAAAGGTCAAGATGGCCGCTGAGACCGTCTCATAGCCGATCCCGCGCAGAATCCCGAAGAGCAGGAAGGGCGAAAACAAGGGCACCAAGCTAATGGGGCTCAATGGGCGCTTACTCAGACTCCAGAGGCCCATCGCGATCGTGCTCACGACCACGATCCCCAGCAGCGCCAAAGCCACGTAGATGGCGATTTGTACCATGTCTACCCCTCCTTAGGCCTTGGCCTCTTTTACGCCCTTGCCCTGCTGCATGAGCACGAGCGTGTCGATGAGCTCAATAGAGGCCTCGTCCATGTCCAGGACGATCCGATCGATTTTGGAGGTGCAGTAGTTGTAGGCGAACTGCAGAATGATGGCCGAGATCAAGCCGAAGACCGTGGTCAGAAGCGCAACCTTAATGCCGCCCGCCACCAGGGAGGGGGAGATGTCTCCGGCGCGTTCGATGGCGTCAAAAGCCTGCACCATGCCGATCACGGTGCCCAGGAAACCGAGCATCGGGGCGATCGAGATAAAGAGGCTGATCCAGACTAGACCCCGCTCCAAAAAGCTCATCTCAATGGCGCCGTAGGAGATGACGGCCTTTTCCACGGCCTCGATGCCCTCGTTGCTGCGCAGCAGACCAGCCTGAAAGATGCTCGCCACCGGGCCTCGGGTTTTGGCGCAGACCTCCAAGGCGGCATCCACCCCACCCTGCTCGAGCGCGTCCTTGACTTTGAGAATGAACTTGCGCGTGTTGATGTCGGCTAGGTTCAAGCTGATGAGGCGTTCTAGAAAGATCGCCAGGCCCAGTACCAAGCAGACGAGGATGGGCCACATAAAATCCCCTCCTTCGTTGAAGTACCGGACCAGCATGTTCATGGTGCTTTCCTGGGCGGTCCCCTGCAGCAGGACCAACAGCGGCGTGAGGTTCATGAAGAACTCCTCCGTTTTGGGTTTTTTAGCGGTCGCTTCGCTTTGGGCGGCCCATTATAGCGCTTTTCATCCGGATTGTCAACGTCCGCACCTTCTTACGGGTCGCGGAGCGGAGAAGGCTCCGGTTTTGTGAAGACGACTTTTTAGAGTGCGCTTCCGCTAAAAAATAAGCCCCAATCGCCCCTTTTCGGCTTTTATGACCCACATTTAGAACCGCAAGCGCCAAAGAGCACGCCTCCCCGCGAGGCGGGGTGAACAAAAAAGTTGCAAGTTGTGCTAAAGCCCCCGCCTCCCTGACCAGCCCTTCTCTGGCGGTGGCGCGGCTAGTTGCTGGCCAGGGCTCGGGCTTGATCCCAGAGCCGCATCGCCTCGGCCAGATCCCGATCCAGAGGCCGAATCACCGGATACCAGGCTCTTACGCCCCAAAGTTGGCGGGCGATGAAGGCCTTGATCCGGGTGCTGATTATCGGAAGGGCGGCCTGAAATTCGGCCTCGGAGAAGCGCGTCCGGCTGCTATCCGGACCAGAATCGGCCGAGGAGCCCCCGATCTGTACGCCCTTCTCGGCTGCGATCCGTCGGTAGATGCGGAGCTCCCGCTCGGTCACTTGGTAACGCTCGACAAAGGCGCGCAAATCGCGCTCAAACTGTCGGCGCAACTCAGGACCCGATTCATCTACGATCCGGCGCGCGGCCTCATAGGATAGACTGTTGCGGAGATCGGCCTGGACCAAGAGCCGGGCCGTGTCTTGGGGCACCACATAATCGGGCAGGATCCCACCACCGCCGTAAACAAGACGACCCTTGGCGGTCTTGAACTTCAACGAATCCGGCACGTGCTCCGCGAAGGATTTTACGTCGAGCAGCGCGTTACCGCGATGATAGATCTCCTCGTAATAGGCTTGCCTGCCGTTTTGGTAGGAGCGCTGGATGAGGCGCCCGGAGGGGGTATAATAGCGCGAGATGGTCACCCGAATCGCCGAACCGTCGGGCAGCTCGTATTGTTGCTGCACAAGCCCCTTGCCAAAGGTACGACGGCCTACGATCAGGCCTCGATCCCAGTCCTGTATGGCACCTGCTACAATCTCCGAGGCGGAGGCGGAGTTTTCATTTACGAGCACGATCAGAGGACCGGACTCGTAGAGGCCACCGCCCCGAGAGAGGAATTCCTGCTCGAACTGCCGCAGCCGGCCGCGGGTATAGACGATCTTGCGGCCTGCGGGCAGCAATTCATCGGCGATCTCCACGGCTTGATCCAGGTACCCGCCGGCATTGTCGCGCAGATCAAGCACAAGCCGCTGCATGCCCTGCGCCTTAAGCTCCCGAAGCGCCTCCACAAACTCCTGATGCGTAGTGCGAGCGAAGCGGTTGATGCGGATGTAGCCGGTCTGGGGATCCAGCATGTAGGCCGCATCTAAGGTGAACAAGGGAATCCGATCCCGTTCAATCGTGAACTCCAGCAGCCTGCTCAGACCCGGACGACGTACGGTGATCTTGACCTTCGTGCCCTTGGGCCCGCGCAAGGTGCGGATGACGTCCTCTTGTTTATAGCCGATCGCGCTTGAGTCATTGATCGCCACGATGCGGTCTCCGGCCAGCACCCCGACCTTGTCGCTGGGCCCTCCGGGTATGACGGACATTACGATGATCGTATCCCGGCCTCCGGGCCCGGGCAGGAGGTTGAACTCCACCCCAATACCCTCGAAGCTGCCCTCAAAACTTTCGCGCACCGAGCGCATGCGGGCTGCGTCGATGTACACGGAATGGGGATCTAGCTGCTCCAACATCCCGTTGATGGCCCCCTCGATAAGCCGGGCCGAGTCGATATCCTCTACATAGTTGCGCTTAATCAGACTGAAGGCGGCTTCGAATTTGCGCAGCTGCTCGAAAGTGTTGTCGCCGGATATGACGGGCGCGATTCGAGCGCCCAGCAGCACCCCGAAGATGAGGGCTCCGGACAGGGACACCCAAAACCAAGATCGCCGCATGAGAACGAAACCCCCAATTTGGTTCAAGCCTGTAACGCAGCGCCGCCTGGGCGCGTTTCCACGAGAGAAGTTGGGCCGGTTTTTTCCAACATGCAACCCGCCAAGCTACCGCACCGGATCCCAGCTCCGGGAGAAGGAGCGCCCCCGCAGGAGGATGGAGAGGGAGTTCAATAGCCACCAACCCAGCACCCGGCCGTAACCCCAAGCCCGGTAGCGGCGGGGGGATTCGTAGACGGCCCATCCCGTGAGCCAGGCGATGGGGCCGCGGCGTCGCAATCGGCGCAGCAAATCGAAGTCCTCGCCCGCCGCCAAGGCGGCGTTGTAACCGCCTACGGCTTCGAAGGCATCTCGCCGCACAAAGTGGCACTCCCCGCGGCCCGTGCCCAACCCCATGCGGTTGGCCAGGCGATAGTACGCATCAAGAAACCGCATGATCAGGCGATCTTGCCAAAAGGCCTCCTCCGGCCACACCTCAACCGGAGCGACGGCGGCCTCATGCCGCTGCAAGGCCTTCAAGGCGGCCGCAAGAAAACCGTCTCGGTCCTGTGGGAGGCGCACATCTGCGTTGAGAAACCACAAGATCGCACCACGCGCTCGACGCGCCCCCGCGTTGCGGGCAGCGGCGATCGTCGGCGGCTCCTGCCCGTCCTGCTCAAGCAGCAGCTCCACGTGAGGACGCACCCGATCCGGCGTCCCATCCCGACTTTGGCCGTCGACCGCGATCACCTCCAGGCCCCATCGACGGCGCCAGGGGCGGTCCAAGGCCTCCAGAAGCGGCTCCACGTAGGCCGCCTCGTCTCGTACCGGGATGATGAGGCTTATTCGCACCCAAGACAAACCCATCGCGGGCGATTGCGCGCGCTGCCACGGGGTCTACAGCTGCCCACGCTCCGATCCGATCGAAGAGCCCTCAAAACAGCCGGCTTCCTAGGGGAACAGCCCGCTCGGGCACGCAAAGCACCACGCGTCCGGATTCGTCCGGGAAACCGGTAATCAGGCATTCGGAGCGAAAAGGCCCGATCTGCTTCGGGGGCAGGTTGACGACCCCCACCACGAGTCGACCTAGGAGCTCTTCAGGCCCGTAGAGGTCTGTGATCTGCGCGCTGGAGGTCTTGACCCCGATCTCCGGGCCGAAATCGACCCAGAGTTTGTAGGCGGGTTTGCGCGCCTCGGGAAAGGCCTCAACGCGCATCACGCGCCCGACGCGCAGATCAACTTTCGCGAAGTCCTCCCAGGATATGTTCATGCTGTGATGCCCATACTTAAGAAGAGCGGGATGCGCGAATCGCAGCAGCCCGGGCCGGCCTGACCTGGTACGGAGGCCGACCCGAGCCGCACGGAAGCCCTCCATTTAGCGTACGTACGGATTGGCCCGGCGCTCGATGATCGTAATGGGGAAGAAAACGCCGGGCTTGGCGCGAGCCGTCCATTCGGGGGAGGGCTCGCCGAATCGATAATGATCGGCCAGCCTCCTGCCCTGCAGAAAGAGGTTGACGCGCCGCATGTGCCGAAGCAGCGTAAGGGCCGGGATCTGTCCCGTGTAGGGGCTGAGTCGGTCCAAGGCCCGGATCGCGTTGATGTGCGTGCGAAAGCCTGCCTCATCGCCTTTGGCCAGGGCGGATTCGGCCAAGATCAAGCGCATCTCCCGGGCCGAGGCGACCGTGATCGTCCCGTAGATGCCGCCCGCCACAAGGGCGTTGATCTCGGCCGTAAGCTTGGGATCGGGCACGTTGTCAATCGGATCGCGCAGGCGGATACTGGCCACGCGCCGATTGTCAGCCGTAGGCACGATGTAGCTATTTCCCACCCGGATCTCAAAACGGCTGTTGATGTTCGAGGTGAAGGTTACGTTTCCATCGATCAGGGCAGGAGAGGCCGAGCTCAGTACGAGCCGGAAGGCGTAGTCCTCGTTTCCTATGAGGGCCAAGGCAGCCTGCGCATCCTGATCGGCGCCGGCGTCGCTCACAAGCGGGCTAGATCCGGGGTTGCGAGCTTTCGTCCAGAGGGCTTTGCTGAAACGAGCCCGAGCGCGCAAAGCCAGGGCGGCCCGCTGCAGGTCGCGGTTCCCGAGCTGCTGGGCTAGCGCTAAGGCCTTGCTCGTGTATTCGATGGCCTTGTCGTAGAGCGTGGGCATGTTCGCTTTGCCCACGGGGGGCTTGGGCTCTTGCCTGTCACCCAGCACGAAGTCGTCGAACATGTCCGCGATCGCCGTGTAGATGATCGCGCCCATCAGATAGGCCCAGACCAGATCGGCAGGCGTGGCGAGCTGCCGTTGCGCCTGAAAGCGCTCCAACCTCCGGATGGCCTCGTCAGCCGTCCAACGGGCCTCGGCCACGTAAGGGAAGGCGGCGTCCGAGAATTCGTTCAACGGGTTATCCACTCCGCCCTCGTCGAGCTCTTGCCAGCCTTGACGAGATCCGATCCAGGTGAGCTCATCGGTGGCCGTCGAATATGGGCCCAGCATCGCCCCCAGGGCGCGCGTGACCGTAGCCTCGGCCCCATTAGCCAGAGAGGTGGCAACGGCCGGGTTATCGAGCTCGCTCTCCAAAAGGTTATTCGGATTATTGACGGTAAGGTCACACCCTGTTGCGAGCGTCATCACAACCGCCAATAGAGCCCAAGGTCGCATACCGGATTCCTCCCCTCCTAGAAGCCCAGCCGAACCGTAAACAGCACCGTGCGCGGAAGGGGCGGCAGCGCGTAATCGACGCCCATGACGAAGTTATCATCGCGCGTATTGCCCCCTGAACCACGGCCGATGACGTTCACTTCGGGATCTAGCCCATTGTAGCGAGTCCAGAGCCATAGGTTACGAACCGCAACAGAAACAGACAGGCTGCGCGCCCCGATGCGACTTGCCCATGAGCCGGGAACGGTATAGGCGATCGAAAGTTCGCGCCAGCGCAGAAAGTCAGCCGGCTTGATCGTATTGAGCCCATCGAAGGGCGACAGGTCCAGAAACTCATACAGCCAGCGCTCCAGGGCCTTAAGCCGCACCTCGGGGTTGTTTTGAGGTTGGTAGTTGGCGTCCACACCGCCCGTGATGAAGTCGCGCTCCGCTTCGGCCACGCCGGGCAGGTTCCGATAGGCGGCGCTGGCCTGTCGGAACGCATACAGGAGGTTGTTTACGTAGAAGTTGCCGGCCTGATACTCAAAGAGCACCGAGAGGCGCCAGTTGGCCAGGAGCGTGAGGTTGGCACCCAGTGTGCCCTGCCAGTCCGGAAGCGGCTTGCCCAGATAATGGTCCAGGTAGTCTCCGTCTCCGTCCTCATCGAGCAGCAGTACGAAGGCGTTCAGGTTGTCCAGGCGGGCCGTCGTCGGCGTAAGCCTTCCTAGGTAGGCGAGCAGCTCCTCACGTGTATCGGGCTGTCCGTCTCGGTTGGTGTCGATCGGGTAGCGGCCCGCAGGAACGGGGCGGAGTTTGGGTCCCAGGTGCGCACCTGGCGCATAGCCTTCGATGACGAAATTGCGGTAGCGCGGATAGCTTCCCCCGGCCTTGATGGGCGGGGCGCCGCCTAGGGAGATCACGCGCTCCCACAGGTATGCGGCTGTAGCGAATAGGTTTGCCTGGCTTTGTCGGCCTAGCTCCAATACGGCGTTCAGGGACAGGTCCACCCCGCGAGCTCGGGTCTTGCCGATGTTGTCTAGCTGCGTAGCCCTAAAGCCCCCGGAGACGGGGAACTGCCGCGGCACCAGGGCGTCGCGCACGGTCCGGTCCCAATACGTGCTTTGAATCGAGAAGCGATCGTTCCACAGGCCCAGATCCAGCCCCAGCTCCCATTCTGTTGAAACCTCGGGCTTCAGCTTGGGGTTGCCCAGGTTTAGGGGCACTACACCAGGTCCCCGGTTAGAGGCTAGGGCCCCAAATGTGGTGAGCGCATCGAAGGCTCCGGGCTGCAGACCTGACCGGCCCAGGGCCGCGCGCAGGCGCAGTGAGGAGACCGGACCCAGGGGCCGCCAGAAGGCCGCATCCGAGGGCACGATCGAGAGCGAGGCCTTGGGATAGAAAACACCCTTGAACTCGGAGCCGAAGGCGCTATTGGCGTCGTAGCGCCCTCCAAGGGTGAGGAAGGCGAAGTCAGCCCAGCCGAATTGTTGCTGCCCGAAGAGGCCGGCGTTGATGACCTCCTCATAGAACTCGGCAGCATCGCGTTCGGCCCCGGCGCCCGTCACCTCAAAACCGGGCCCGGGGAAGCGACGGCCGCGGCCGCTGCGCACAAGGGTCTGCGTGCGGAAGCTCTGGGTGCCCAGGATCGTCAGCGATTCGAGCTGGGGCGTGAGCAGGCGCCGATAAGAGGCCTTTAGATCGAAGGTGAGCTCCAGCCGGCTCCGATCGGATACATCCCGCAGCCCCTCGACGTCCGTGCCCGAGTAGCGGTTGACATTCCAACCGAAGGGCCAAAACTCCTCCGAGAAGGTGGCAGAATAATCAGCTCCGAAAGTTCCGTCTATTGTCAGTCCCTCCAGAGGCCGATAATTGAGTCCAATGCTCCCGTTGAAATGCCGGGCATTCTGGGCGATTTGCAGCTGGAAGCCCTCTGGCACCGTAGCGAAAGCCGATACGCCCGTCGGGTTGTTGTAGCGCACCAGATCCGGACGGCTGAAGTTGGCCCGCGATAGGGGCGCGTAGATCGAGTTGCTGTTGTCCGGAACCTCGTAGCGCGTATCCGTATAGCCCGCTGTGGCCCGCACTTGGAAGCGATCCGTGGGGAAGACATTTACGGTGGAGGTGGCCTGGATGCGGCGGAGCAGATCGTTGGCCCGGGGCCCGAAGCCCGGCGGGTAGGGCAGGTTTTTGCCCGTCATAACGCCGTCTTCGTCCTGCATGCGCACGTTCAGGAAATACGTCACCCCGGGCGTACCCCCGGATAGGGCCATGGAGAAAGTCGAGGTGCGACCCGTTTCGAAAAGCCGGTTGGGCCAGTCGTCCGCCACAAACTCGTAGGGCCGGATCGTCCGGCCGTAGTACTTGCTCATCGTATCCGCGATGGCCTGTGTCCGGGCGAAACCGACCAGCTTGGGGAAACGCTTGATGGGGAAAAGCGCCCCCTGCTGATACTGCACGCTCAAGCGAGGAGGGCCAACGGCGCCCTTACGCGTAAAGATTTGGATGACACCCCGCGAGGCCTCGGTTCCATAGAGCGTGGCCGCGGCGGCGCCCTTGAGGATTTCCACGCGCTCGATGGCCTCCGGATTGATATCATCCAGGCGCGAAGGCGATCCCCCGCCGCCGGTACCGACGAAACCCGGCCAGCCGCCCCCATTGTCCACACGCACCCCGTCGACGTAGACCACGGGCTCGTTGCTCTGCGACATGGAGGCCGAGCCCCGAATGCGGATGCGCGCGCCCTCACCCGTCATGCCGCTTGAAGGCAGCGCGATGAGGCCGGGCTCGCGACCCTGCAGCAGGTCGGAAAACGACTTGATCGGCGCCTCACGCAGAGCGGCAACGTCGATCGTGGCAATCGTATTGCCGAGCTTACGCTTCTCAACCGGCCCCCCAGCGCCGGTTACGACGATTTCGCCTAGCTCCAAGGCCGTGGGCTCAAGCCGAAAATCAGCCGTTATCACTTGCCCGGCCGCGACGCGCAGCGTGCGCGTCTGCGTCCGGTATCCCACATAGCGCACTTCCAGCGTCTGTTCTCCAGGGGGGACGCGTTCTAAGCTATAACGGCCCTCGATGTCGGTGGCAGCGCCTATCCCGAGGCCGCGCAAGAGCACGTTTACGCCCGGAAGCGGCTCACCTGTGGTGGCATCCACAACGCGGCCTCGAATCGATCCCGTCTGCGCCCAAGCCGTCGACACGACCAGGCCCAGCAGGCTCAGGACAACCCCAACCCGTAGCATGACTGGAAAACCTCCTCGCTTACGCACCAAGCAAAATCTACGGCCTTATGGCCTCCTCCGCAACGGAGGCTGTTCGCAAAAGCTTACCAAGAGACGACTCGGTAGCTATAGTCTCTTTTTTGCGCCTCTGAGGCTCGAGCTGCAATTTTGTTGTAACTCGGGATCGCCCCCGAAAAGATGAGCGTATACGGGGCGAATTCCGCGTGTACTTTTGTGCACCCTTTAGCTACGCGATCCCTATGATGAGCATTCAAGGCATCTACGGAATCATCCTGTCCCTTCTGCTAACAGGCGAGGCAGACCGCATCAAGCAAAACGCCTCCGCCTCCTCCCAACGGACCGTGCAGGCGGTGCGCACGGCCACGGCGCCTCGCATCGACGGCAAACCGGAGGAGCCCATCTGGCAAGAGGCTCCCCCAACCACGGATTTTATTCAATACGAGCCTGTAGAGGGCGCTCCGGCCACGGAGCGGACCGAAGTGCGTTTGCTCTACGACGACAACAACCTTTACATAGCGGCCTGGCTATACGATCAGGAACCGGCTCGCATCGTGCGCCGGCTGGGTCGTCGCGACGATTGGGTGCAAGCCGACTGGTTCTACGTGGCCATCGACAGCTACCTGGACCGCCGCACCGCTTACGTGTTCGGCGTCAACGCCGCGGGCACGCTCGCCGACGGGATCATCACCAACGACGGCCAGGGCGGGGGACGTGGCCCGGGCGGATTCGGCAGCATGGATCGCAGCTGGAATGCGGTCTGGGAGGCGGAGGTAGCCTTACACGAATGGGGCTGGGCCGTTGAAATGCGCATCCCCTACAGCCAGCTGCGTTTCCCAAAGCTAGCGCAGCATACATGGGGGATCAACTTCCGGCGCCAGATCCCCCGCAAGGCTGAGGTTTCCGAATGGGTGATGGTCCCCCGTACGGTCCGCGGATACGTCTCGCACTTCGGCCTACTGGAGGGGATCCGCCAGATTGAGCCGAGAGGCATCGCCCAGCTCCTGCCGTATACCTCTTCCAAACTCCAGACGCAGCCTGCCGTCCCGACCCGGCTGCCCCAGGATGTGCGCTACGACGGAGGGGTAGATGCGAAGCTGGGCTTGGCCAGCAACATACTCTTGGATCTGACCCTCAACCCCGATTTCGGCCAGGTCGAATCCGATCCCGCCGAGCTGAACCTGACCACCTTCGAAACGTTCTTTCCGGAGCGGCGCCCCTTCTTTCTGGAGGGGGTGCAAATTTTCGACTACACCTTCGGGGGGTTGGGGGACGCCCTGTTGTATACGCGCCGCATCGGCTCCAAAGCCCCCATCATCGGGGCGGCTAAGCTCACGGGCCGTTCAGCCGGTGGTTTTTCCTTCGGCCTCATCGAAGCCGTAACAGGCAATCGCTTCAAGCCCGCTCAGAACTACGCCGCCCTTCGGCTCAAGCAAGAACTCTTCGGAAACGCCTATGTGGGAGTTATGGCCACAAGCTACGCTGAGCTGCCTCAAAGCCAGGGAGCATCCTGGCGACATAACGTGGCGGGTGGGTTTGATTGGGATTTTCGGCTCTGGCAGAACCGGTATCAGTTTACGGGCGCTGCGGCGTTTACGGATCGTCAGGTGGGAAGCGGACGCCGGACCGGCTATGCCCTGCATACGGGTTTTGATAAACGCTCCGGAGTGTGGACCTTTTTCTCCGGGTTTCGCATGTACTCCCCCGACTTCAACCCCAATGACCTGGGCCGGCTGCGGCGGCCTGATCTGATCAACCTGAGCCTGGGTCTAGGCCATCTGGTCAACAACAACCAACCCTTCGGCCCCTTCCGTCGGGCCAGCATGCGCGCTTTCTTTTGGAATTCGTGGAACTTCGCGCGCCGGCCCCTGGGCAGTAACCTTAACACAAACCTGAACGGGGAATTTCACAACTATTGGAACGCCAACCTGAACCTGAGTCTGAACAACCTCTTTCGAGGCTACGACGACCGGGAAAGCCGGGGTAATGGGCTCTACCGCCCCCCCATGAGCTGGAGCGTCCGCACGGAGGTGCGAACAGACCCCCGACGTCCGATTCAGCTGGAGCTTAGCGCCGCACACGGCCGGGACATGAAGCAGCGCCGGGAATGGGAAGTGGGCCTGGATCTGAACCTGCGCTTGGGCACGCGCCTAGAGCTTTCACCGGAGGTGTCGCTAGGCCGGCTTGATCGCGTCGAGGCCTGGGTGCGCAATGCCACGTATGTGTATGAGCCCAGTTCGGGCTGGCACATCGAAAGCGGTCGCACCCGCTACAGGCTTTCCTTCCCCGATGCAGAGCAGGAACAGATCTTTCGGGCCGCCCTGGGGGCCGCCCTCCCGCAGGTGCAAAACGGCCGTTATTACTTGAGCACCTTTAGCGATCGCACAACCCGACAGGTGGACATCAGCCTCCGCGGAAGCGTGCTGCTGACGCGGGAGCTCAGCCTGCAGCTATACAGCCAACTTTTCACGGCTCGAGGTCGATACGAGGCCTTCCGCGTGCTGCTCGATCCGGATCGTTTTGCGCCCGTACCGGGCTATCCCATAGTGGAGGACTTCTACCGGCGCAACTTCAATTTGAACGCTGTATTGCGCTGGGAATTTCGGCCCGGTTCGGTTTTGTACATCGTATGGACTCAACAGCGACAGGGTAACGGCCAGACGTTTTTCGTAAGCGACTGGCGTAGCCTACAGGACACCTTCCAGCTTGAGCCCGCTAACTTGTTCATGGTCAAACTCAACTACCTGTTCATGCGATGAACTTCGGAGCGCTTCTGCTGTCGCTTCTTTTTTCAGGCCTGGCGGCTGCGGACTCGACCCATGTGGCGCCCGCGAGCCCAAAACAGCAGGAAGGGCGCCTGGATCGCAAATCCACCGCCGTGCTCGTGCTAGATGTGCTCATCGTGGATCGCCCCGACACCTGGGACCGCATCCGGCAGATCCTGCTCAGCTACCGCGGGGTGTACAAGGTAAACGTATGTCGGGATCGTCAGGTCGTGGCCCTGGAATACGACCGCCAGCAGATCCCCTCACCTTTGTTGCTGATTGAACATCTGCGCTCTCACCACATCGTGGCCGTGCCCCGCCAGAAAACCCAGGAACTCATGAGCGCCACACCCCGCCCTCGGCGAACCCGCAACCGCTAAAGCCGGCCCGCACGGCCAGCCCGCGGTTTGCCCTTTTCGGGCAGAGAGCCGTTACTTTTCTGGTGGACTTTGGCCTGCTTTCAGGGAGCAGACCCAGAACCCAAAAGGAGTGCATCCGATGCAAGCCGCCGATAAAACCGTGGCCACGGGCCACGTCTATCTCGTCCAAGTAGATGGGCGCTGTAGCCTGCACGACGGCATACCTTATTATGTGCGCCATCGGGGTCTTATCGGTTGGGTCGAGGAGGTGGCTGCGCTCTGTCAACCAGAGCGCATTTATTGGTGCGATGGCTCCGAGGTCGAATACCAATGGATGTGCGAGCGCTTGGTGGAAAAAGGGACTTTCATTCGGCTCAACCCCGAAAAGCGCCCCAATAGTTTTCTAGCCCGCTCCGATCCCAGCGATGTGGCCCGCGTCGAAGACCGAACCTTCATCTGCACGCGCCGTCGGGAGGACGCCGGTCCTACAAACAACTGGATGCCTCCCGACGAGATGAAACAAACCCTGCAGGAGCTCTTCCGCGGCGCAATGCGGGGGCGCACCCTTTATGTGATCCCCTTCAGCATGGGCCCTATTGGGTCGCCCTTCTCGCTTATCGGCGTTCAGCTTACGGATTCCGAATACGTCGTGGTCAACATGCGCATCATGACCCGCATGGGACGGGCCGTGCTGGAGGTGCTCGGCGAAACGGGTCTCTTTGTGCCCTGTCTGCATTCCGTGGGTGCGCCCCTGAAGCCGGGCCAGCGGGACGTGCCCTGGCCTTGCAACCCGGAATACAAGTACATCGTGCACTTCCCCGAGGACCCCTCGATCTGGTCCTTTGGAAGCGGCTACGGCGGCAATGCGCTGCTGGGTAAGAAGTGCCTTTCGCTACGCATCGCCTCTTATCTAGCGCGTCAGGAAGGCTGGCTGGCCGAACACATGCTCATTTTGGGCGTGGAGTCCCCCCAAGGCGAAAAAACCTACGTGGCCGCAGCCTTCCCCAGCGCCTGCGGCAAGACGAACTTCGCCATGCTCATCCCCCCTGCCGCCTTTGAGGGATGGAAGGTGACTACGGTCGGCGACGACATCGCCTGGATCCGCGTCGGGCCCGACGGCCGGCTGTACGCCATCAACCCCGAGACGGGGTTCTTTGGCGTGGCCCCTGGCACTTCGTATAAGTCCAACCCCAACGCTATGGAGACGATTCGGGCCAATACGATCTTCACCAACTGCGCCCTCACCCCCGACGGCGACGTTTGGTGGGAGGGCATGACGGATGAGCCGCCCCCGGAGCTCATCGACTGGCAGGGCCAGCCTTGGACGCCCGACTGCGGCCGGCCCGCCGCGCATCCGAATGCGCGCTTTACAGCCCCCATTAGGCAATGCCCGTCGGTTGATCCGGAATGGGAAAACCCCAACGGCGTGCCCATCAGCGCCTTCATCTTCGGCGGCCGGCGCTCTCATACGGTTCCGCTCGTTTATCAGGCCTTTAACTGGAACTTTGGCGTCTTTCTGGCGGCCACGATGGGATCGGAGACCACAGCCGCCGCGGCGGGGCAAGTCGGCATCGTGCGCCGCGACCCCTTTGCAATGCTCCCCTTCTGCGGCTATCACATGGGCGAATACTTCACGCATTGGATCGAGCTCGGACGTAAACTGCCCAATCCCCCCCGGATCTTCGGGGTCAACTGGTTCCGCAAAGACGAACAAGGCCGCTTCCTTTGGCCGGGGTTTGGAGAGAACATGCGCGTGTTGCGCTGGATCGTAGAGCGCGTTCACGGTCGGGCTTACGCCATCGAAAGCCCCGTCGGCTGGATGCCCCGTTATGAAGACTTCGACTGGCGCGAGCTCGCATTCAGTCCGGAGCGCTTCTACGAGCTTATGCGCATCGACCGGGAGCAGTGGAAGCAGGAGATGCTGCATATCGAGGAGCTCTTCATCCGCCTTTATGACCGGCTGCCGAAAGAACTCATCATGATCCGGGAGCTTCTGCTTTCAAGCCTGTGGCGCTCCCCGGAAAAATGGGAGCCTTTGGGGGCCTATAACTCGTAACGATGGGCCGTTGCGCGCTGCTGCTTGCATTGGGCCTTCTGGCCTCCCCCGCCGCCTGGCCCCAGGGGTTTTACCGGCCAGCCCCCCGACCGGCGGGGCTGAAGTGGTGGACGCTGGATTCCCCGCGCTACCGGTTTATCTATCATGCGGGGCTTGAGGCCGAGGCCCGCTTCCTTATGCGCCTGCTTGAGGCGCAACACGACAGCACCTGGGCCCTGCTGGGCCGGCCGCGCCTGGAGCGGATCCCGGTCATCCTAAACGGCTACAGCGACCAGGGCAACGGGTTTGTGGCCACCTTCCCGTTGCGGATGGAGCTCATCACCTCCCCGTTCCTGGGCAAAACCCTGCCCCCTGGTCACGACTCCTGGCTGCATCTACTGGCCAAGCACGAGCAGCTGCACGCCATACATCTGCAGCAAGCCACCCTGCCCGGACTAGGTGGGCTAGTGCGCCTGCTGACCCCGGACCTGAACGTGCTGCTGAACCTCTCTACGCCAGACGGCTTCTCCGAGGGCATGGCCGTGCGCGTGGAAACCGGTCAGGCCCCCACGGAGGGCAGAGGGCGCTATAGTTTTTTTAGTATGCAATATCGGGCTTTCATGGACCACGATCCGCCCTGGACGCTCGCCCAGATGGTGCGCCGGGGCTCGACTTACACCCCTGTTGACCGGGCCTATCAGGGGGGGTATTTGCTGGCCGACTACGTGCTGCGTCATCACGGAGCTCGGGCATGGGTGCGCACGATCCGCCTCTACAACGCCCTGCCGTTTCTAGGCTTCGGCCCTGCGCTCTGGGCCGGAACCGGTCGCTGGCCCGAGGCCCTATACCGCGACCTCGTGCGGGAAGTGCGGGCGTGGTCGGACTCGCTTCGGCGGCGATCCGGTCCCCTTCAGGAGCCGCGCCTGCTCGCCTCGGAACCCCACACGTCCTACCGCAACCCGGTCTTTTACGATGACTCCACGCTCATCGTCTATCGGGGAAGCGTAAACGACCGACCCGGCCTTTTTCGCCTAAACCGGCGCACGGGTCGGCTTCAACGGCTCTTTACGTTCCGGCCCACAGAGGACTTCCTGTTCAGCTTAAGCCCCGACGGCTCCCTGCTTTGGGCCTCTGCTTACGTGCCGGATCCCATGGGAGCGGATCGGGTTCGCTCAGAGCTGTTTGCGCTGGACCTTAAACGTGGCCTTCTGCGACGCCTTTCGTGGAATGCGCGCGCCAGCGCCCCCGTCCCGGCCCCCGAGGGCCGTCTATGGTACCTAGAAGGGCGCGGTCCTTATAACCGCTGGATGGAACTGGATCTGCAAACGGGCCAGAGGCGGCCCCGAAGCCCCCAACGGGCCTGGCTTTTCAAACGCCTTGTGCCCGACCCCGAAGGTCGCCAGGTGGCCGTTGTGCTTCATCAGGAGGGCCGTCAGGACCTGTACTGGGCCCCCGTTCCGCGTGGCGAGGAACTGGCTCAACTGGAGCGGCTTGTAGGCTTTCCGCAAGGGGCCGTCTACGACGTGGCCTGGGCCCCGGACGGACGGGCGCTGTACTTTTCCGCCGACCCAGAGGGGCAGCTGGAGCTGTACCGGCTCTGGCTCGCGGATCGGCGTTTGGAGCGCCTAACGCGCTCCGCCTACGGGGCCATGGAGCCGGCCGTATCCCCCGACGGCCGCTGGCTGGTGTACGTGCACTACCGCCGCGGTCGCTTTGAACTGGCCGAGGTGCCCATAGACAGCCTGCAGGCGGAGCCCATCGCGCCAGACCCTCTTGCGCTCACCCCCCGATCGGATGATCCGCACGCTTACGCGGGGGCGACCGCCGATGACGGAGCCTCGGAGGCCCCCCCAGAGCCTCCGGCTCGCCCCTATCGAGCCTGGGCGTATTGGCTGCGGCCCCGCTTACTGCTGCCCGCCCTCGTACGCGACGTCAACCTGGGCCTTACGGGCCTGCTTCGCCTGGAGGGGGCCGACCCCCTGCGTCAGGGGGCTTATGCGCTGGACCTGCGCTACGTGCGGGGTCGGCCCTGGGGGGAGTTCTGGATGGGCCTGGCCTGGCCGTATCCGTATCCGCAGCTCCAGCTCTCCAGCCTGCCCGTTGTGACTACGCGCGAGGTGCAACAGGAGGAGCGCTTCCGGCTGGGCTTCTTGGCGCCCCGGGTGGGGCTTGAGACGGTTTACAGCTCTCAAGTGACGTTTGCGCCCTACCTGGCCGGGCGGCGCGTGCGCTCGCTGGAGCGGGCTGAGCCTTGGCGGTCCTATCTTACCGCGGGCCTGGGCGTTGAGGCGCGCTATCGGGTGCACGCCTTGGCGCGAGACATCACGCCCAATGCGGGCTGGGCGCTGAGCCTATTGGGGGAGGCCGACTTAGCCGGCACCCGAACAGGGCGCTGGGCCTCGGTTGAGATACGGCGGTTCCTGTCCGTCTGGATGCGACGACATCACACAGCGCAGCTTTACGTGCGCGCGCTGCTGCAGGAGGGGCGCTTCTTTTGGTCTGCGGCCCCGTATATCCCCCTGGGATACCGGACCGATTACGTGCGCGGGGCGCGGCACCTGTACAAAGTCGGGTTGCGCTACTACGTGCCCCTTGTGTACGTAGACAACGGGCTGCTTACGGTTCCGATCTACGTAGATCGCGTTTTCCTGTACGGCCTTCTGGAGCACGGCGGACGGCTGTGGCCTGCGGATCTGGGGCGCTCCTGGCGAGAAGGCCGCACTTCGTTGGGCCTATATGCGGCGCTGCGCGCAACGCTCTGGGTGATTCCCGTGGAGGTTCGCCTGGGATACTTATACCGTCTTTACGACAAAACAGGCCGCTGGGAGGGCGGCTACCCCATTTGGTCCGCCCCGTGGTAGCCGGGTAGCGTATCGGCGGGTGTGATGCGGAACCGAACGGGCAGCTGCACCCGAACCGGAACGGGTACACCACGCTGGCGTCCGGGTCGGAAAAACGTCTCCCGGATCACCCGAATCGCCTCCTCTGTACACCCATATCCCAGCCCTTTAAGCACCTGGATGTCTTCTACGCGGCCCGTGGGCGTGACCGTGAAGGTGAGCACCACCTCGCCCTCTACGCCCCGCCGCAGGGCCTCGATCGGATATCGAATCCGCCGCGCAATCCCCTCTAGCCCCCCTATGGGCTCGGGCATCTCTTCGACCACCACGAATACCTCTTGAGGCGGGCCGGTCGCGGCGTGCTCTTCGTGCGACACCTCCACCACGAACACCGTATCCCCTTGGGGCGATTCGGGCGCGGGCCTGGGGGGCTCCTGGTCTTGCTCCCGGACGAGCTCGAAGCGGGTTGGAGGCGGAGGTTCGGTCCCAAACTGCGGCCAGGCGGAAACTCGAATCGGACGCGGCTCTGGAACGGGTACCACCTCAAAGCCCGGCGGGGGAATCCAGCGCGGCGGCTGCCAGGTGCGCCGCGGGCTGGGCAGCTCCGCCATGGCCCAGAAAAGCGCCAAGACAAGCGCCAAGGCGGCCAGATCGCGGGTCGTGCTGGGCCTGTATGTGCGCGGATCCACGTTCAGTAAGAAACGCGCTCTCCGCAAGATGCGCAAACGCGCCGAGCTTGCGTTCCAAACGCGCCCAACGCAACTTGCTCGCGCCATGGCCTATACGCTGCGGGCGCTGTCGACCCCGGAGGAGATGGCCTGGATTGAGGCCCTGCAGGCCGAAATCTGGCCCGGCTCCGCGCTGGATGTGGTGCCCCGACACGTGCTGCTTATCCAGGCCGCCTACGGAGGGCTCGTGGCCGCGGCCTTTGTGCCGGAAAGACAAGAACCCATTGGGTTCGTCTACGGCTTTCCGGGCCTAGAGCCCAAGCCCGAGGGAGGATGGCGGCTTAAACACTGCTCCCACATGCTCGGCGTGCTTCCCGCCTACCGAGACGGGCACGTGGGCTTGGCGCTGAAACGATTTCAACGCGACTTCGTGCGCGCTCAGGGTATAGAACTGATCACATGGACCTTCGATCCCTTGGAGAGCCGCAACGCCTATCTAAACCTGCGTCGGCTCGGGGGGATCGTGCGGCGATACCGGCGCAACCTTTACGGCCCGCTCCGGGACGCGCTCAACTACGACCTGCCCACGGATCGGCTCGAAGTGGAGTGGTGGATCACTCAGCCCCGCGTGCAGGCTCGCCTTTCCGGCCTAGATCCCCCGCCAAAACTCCCGCCGCCGATCAACCAGATCGATGCGCAGCACCCCGTCCCCCAACCGGTTGCTTGGCGTTGGCCCGAGCGAGCGGAGCGGATATCCGTTTGCCTGCCGGCCCGCATGCGGGATTTTCGGGGTCAGGATCCGGGACGGGACCGGGCCTGGCGCATGCACCTGCGCGCCGTTTTCGAAGAGGTCCTGGCCCGAGGATGGGCCATCACGGATTACGTGCTCTCTCCTGACAGAACGCTGGGCTACTACATCTTGGAACCCGAGGATCGGCTCGATGTACCTCGACGCCATTACGCTTTATCACATCCGGATGCCCCTTAGGGCGGCCTTCGAGACGTCAACGGGCCGGATCTTGGAGCGCGAGGCGATCCTGGTGCGCGTGGAATCAGACTCTCTGGAGGGATGGGGCGAGTGCGTGGCCGGAAGCGCTCCGGATTATTCGCATGAAACGATCGGCACCGCCTGGCATGTGCTGCGCGATTTTCTAATTCCGGCTTCGTTGCGACACGATTGGAAGGGGCCTGAGGAGGCAAGTGGGCTCTTTGGCTGGATCCGAGGCCATCCTATGGCCAAGGCGGGGCTGGAGATGGCGCTCTGGGATCTGTGGGGAAAGCGGCAAGGTCGCTCTCTGGCGAGCCTGCTGGGCGCGGAGCGCGAGCGCGTACCCGTGGGGGTCTCGATCGGAATTCAGGCGGATACCGAGGCGCTGCTTCGGGCCGTGGAGCACTTCGTCGCTCAGGGCTACCGCCGCGTAAAGCTCAAGATCAAGCCGGGCCGCGATCTGCAGGAGGTGCGCGCCGTGCGCGAAGCGTTTCCCGAACTGCCCCTTCAGGTCGACGCCAACGCAGCCTACAGCCTTGAGGACGCGCCGGTCTTTGAGGCCATGGAGGAGCTGAATCTGCTCCTGATCGAACAACCCCTAAATGAAGACGATCTGCTGGAGCACGCCCGGCTGCAAGCGCGCCTGCGCACGCCCGTTTGCTTAGATGAATCGATCAAAAGCGCCCGGCATGCGCGCTGGGCGCTAGAGCTCGGCTCCTGCCGGGTGATCAACATCAAGGCCGGCCGCGTGGGGGGGCTAACCGAGGCCCGCCGCATTCATGATTGGGCCCGCGCCCGTGGGGTGCCTGTCTGGTGCGGAGGTATGCTGGAGACCGGCCTCGGGCGCGCCGCCAATCTGGCGCTCGCGGCTCTACCGGGCTTTACGCTGCCTGGGGATCTTTCGGCCTCATCGCGCTATTACGAGGAGGACCTTATCGCGGAGCCCTTTGAGCTGGAGCCGGATGGCACGATGCGCTTGCCCCAAGGGCCTGGATTGGGGGTCTCGGTGCGTCTGGACAGGCTGTTACGCTATCAGGTGCGCGCAGAACGCTTAAGGCGTTAAGGTGAGCCTTTCTACGGCCGTGCCCCATCGGGCGCATCAGGGCCAGAGCGTCCACTTTCCCAGCAGGGGCCGGTGATCGGAGGCCCAGGTGGGCTTCGCCTCCAGCGTCAGGGGCCGAAGGCCCGCCGTATACCACTGATAGTCGATGCGCAACAGGGGCTTTGCGGCGCTGTAGGTGCCTCCCCATCCCCACCCCGCAGTCCGATGCGCGTCCCGCAAGACCCGACGCAGGCGCACGTAGTACCGGTCAAAGGGAGTGGTGTTGAAGTCCCCGGCCAGCAGCACCGGATAAGGGGAGCGGTTGACGATGGCCAAGAGTTCCTCAAGCTCTCGGCCGCGCGCGCGCCAGCCATATCTCATTTGGCTCAGCCAAGTGCGCCAGCGGTCCCAGGAAAAAGCTCCTCGCCAGGGCTTTTCTGAGCCGGTCGTGTAGAGGTGCACCGTGATCAGGCGCACGATGCGCCCTTGAACGGCCACATCGGCCATGAGCCCGGAGCCGGGTCGTCCCCCCAGATTCAGCCGGCGCACCCGCACAAAAGGCCAGCGCGAGGCCACAAGTAACCCGTAGCTAGCCCAAGCCTCTTGCCGATCCGGTGCGAAGGCCACATGGTAGCCGTGCGCACGCAGCGCATGCCGAAAGTCTCCGTAACGGATGGGATCTTGCGCGATAAGCGCGGGGCCGCTGTTTTGCACCTCCTGTAGCAGGACCAGATCGGGCTCATCTCGCAGAATCGCCTCCAGCACAGGAGCAAACCCTGAAGCAGCGCCGTGGACGTTCCAGCTCAACACGCCAAAGGCGGCCTGG
Organism: Bacteroidota bacterium; assembly: GCA_025059945.1. Classification (NCBI taxonomy): domain Bacteria; kingdom Pseudomonadati; phylum Bacteroidota; species Bacteroidota bacterium. The sequence goes on along the minus strand of JANXDC010000012.1, from coordinate 16,669 downwards.
GTATCGCGGACCTCCTCCGGTCCCCAAGGTCGCCAACCGGCCTGAAGTAAAGTGCCCGCGCCGCAGAGAAGCGCTAGCGCGGCTATCCCCCATCGACGGGCCAGAGCGGCCCACAGCAGGAGCCCCAAACCCAACAGGGCCCATGCGGGAAGGCTTAGCGCCCAGAGCGCTTCCCAAAACGAGGGGGAATCCAGCACGTAAAGCGATGCCCACGCCCCGAGCACCCCGGTTGCCCATAGGAGCGCGGCTCCGTACAGGAATATGCGCATGCGCAGACTAGGCTTGGGCCGGCAGGCTTCCGGTGGAGGGTTCTACGTGGGCTCCCTCATCTGAGGGGATCGGCTCCTGCCGCTGAGCCGCGCCGTCTGGAACGTTGTTGGCGGAGCGGGCCTTGGCGTGAGGACGGGGACCGAGCAGCTTTTCGATGTCCTCCTGCACGAGCACCTCCCGCTGAAGCAGCTCCTGAGCCAGGCGCTCCAGCAGCTCGCGCTTCGCCTCCAGCAGCTCCCGCGTGCGCCGATAGGCCTCATCGACGATGCGCTTGACCTCTTGATCGATGAGCCGGGCGGTCTCTTCGCTGTAGCGCCTCTCCACCGTCAGGCCCGTGAGAAAGTTTTGGTTTTCGGAGTCCATAAACGAAAGGTTCCCCAGGGCCTGGCTCATGCCGTAGACCGTCACCATGGCGTAGGCCATTTTGGTGATGCGCTCCAGGTCATTGGAGGCGCCCGTGGAGATGCGCCCGAAGACGATCTCTTCGGCTACGCGGCCGCCTAGCAGGGCGCAGATCCGATCCATGAGCTCCTCCTTGGTCATGAGGTAGCGATCCTCCAGAGGGGTCTGCAGCGTGTAGCCCAGCGCGGCCAATCCTCGAGGGACGATCGAGACCTTGAGCACCGGATCGGAGTGCTCCAGGAACCAGCTCACAACGGCATGCCCGGCTTCGTGATAGGCGACGATTTTGCGCTCCTCGGGGCTGATGAGCTTGTTTTTCTTCTCCAGGCCCGCGATCACGCGTTCGATCGCATCCTGAAAGTCCTCTTGTTCGATGGCCTCCTTGCCGCGGCGTGAGGCCAGTAGGGCCGCCTCGTTGCAGACGTTGGCGATCTCGGCCCCCGCGAAGCCCGGCGTTTGCGCGGCCAGCCGCCACAGGTCGACCTCCGGAGACAGGATCAGGCCCCGGGTATGCACGCGGAAGATGTCGTATCGACCCTTCAGGTCAGGTTTGTCGATCAGAATCTGCCGGTCGAAACGCCCGGGACGCAGCAGGGCCGGATCCAGAATGTCCGGGCGGTTCGTGGCGGCCATGATGATGACGCCTTTATCCGTGTGAAAGCCGTCCATTTCGACCAGGAGCTGGTTGAGCGTGTTTTCGCGCTCATCGTTGGCGCCGATCCAGATGCCTCGGCCTCGGCTGCGTCCGATGGCGTCGATCTCATCGATGAAAATGATACAGGGGGCCTTCTCCTTTGCTTGTCGGAAGAGATCCCGCACCCGGGCCGCGCCGACACCTACAAACATCTCGACAAAGTCTGAGCCGGAGATGCTGAAGAAGGGCACGTTCGCCTCCCCGGCCACGGCCTTGGCCAGCAGCGTCTTGCCCGTGCCAGGGGGGCCGACGAGCAGAACGCCCTTGGGGAGCTTGCCGCCCAGCTTGGTGAACTTTTTGGGGTTTTTCAGAAACTCAACGATCTCCTTGACCTCCTCGATGGCTTCATCCAGACCGGCCACATCCTTGAAGGTGACCTTGTTTTCCGCGTTTTGGTCGAAGAGGATCGCCTTGTTCTTGCCTATGTTCAGCACCTGCTGACCCGGATTCATGCGGCGCAAGATGAAAAGCCATAGCGCGATCAAGATGACCAGGGGCAGAATCCAGGTTAGCAAGCCCGTCATCCAATTGTCTTCGTAGCGAACGGAGTAGGTGATTTTATGCTCATCTAGGAGCTGGGTCAGGTCGTCGTCCGGCAGCCTTGTGGTGCGGAAAGCGCGGCGCTGCTGGGCGGTCTCCCGCACAAGCCCAGATCGCGGGCTGGGCAGACGCACCAGCCCCTCCCGCACGGCAGCTTCGGTAAAGAGTCCCTCCACAATACGCTCGTTGACGATCACGACGCGCTCTACGTAGCCCTTGCGCACGTAATCCCGGAATTGGCTATAGGGGATCGTATTGTGTTCGCGGGGGGTGAAAAAGTAAAACTGCGCGATGAGCAAGCCCAGGAAGATCGCCACGTAGATCCAGATCGGAAACCTGCCCGGCCTCCGCTCATCGGAGCGAGGGTCTCGGTTAAAGGAAAACGGGTTGCGGGGCTCGTTTGCCATGGATCGTATCGCCGATGACTTCGTCCGCCGATTTAACGGCGTTTTCAGCCAAATGTTCTACGCCTCTGGTCGGGCTGAAACCATGAGGGCCCCAACAATAAGCACGCCACCGAACCAAGCATGCAATCCAAGGCGTTCTCCGAGCAGCAGGAAAGCCACCAGAGCGGCAAAAAGCGGCTCGGTGGCGAAAATCAGCGCCGCACGGGTCGGGGTGGTCTGTCGCTGAAAGCGCGTCTGCAACCACGTCGTCAACACCGTAGCCACTAGGGCCAGATAAAGGAGCCCACCCCACAGAGCGGGATGAGGATACAGGCGAATCGGAAACCAGGGCAACAGCAACAGGGCCATCGCCCCGACCACGGCTAATTGCATCCACGTAAGCGCCCCGGCCGGTGCGCGGGCGCTATAGTGATCCAGCTCCACAATATACACGGCCCAGACAAACGCGGCGGCGAGCGTAAGCCCCTCCCCTATGCCGAAGGAGACGGCTTCGGCCCGCAGCACAGCCCATAGGCCCAGACCCACCAAAAGGGCACCTAGCATAGGGAGCTTGTGGACCCGGGCCAACCAGAGCAAGCCCAACCCTATCAGAACGAAACCCCCAAGCGCTTGTTCGCTCATATGCCAGGTGGATAGGGAGAGGCAGTATAGGCCCGCAAGGGCCATGCCCACGCCGAGAAAAGCCCTCGGGCCCGGAAGGCCGCGTCCAAGCAGGTGCTCCAGCAGGGGCGTAAAGGCGGTCGAGGTGCCCGTGATGAAGGCGGACATGCTAGCCGTGGTCCACAAAAGCCCCGCTGTTTGCAGCACAAAGCCCAGGCCCAGCCAGAAGCCCAGCCGCAGCCCAGCGCCCCAGGCCGAGCGGTCCAGACGCATGCGCCAGGGGCGTACCCAGAGGGAAAGAAACCCCAAGGCAAAGAGAAAGCGAAAAGCCAAAAACACAAGTGGGCTAGCGTACGCAAGCCCCACCTTGACGGCCGTGAACGTAGTACCCCAAACGGCGGCCATGCCGAGCAACACCGACTCAGCCCTCACAGTCCGGATGCGCCGCCCTCGAACGGCCTCTACGCCGAGCTCGGGCCTTTCCATCCGTGCGCCTCCAACGCCGTAAGCCGTCCGTCGGGGTACTCGATTTGGATCCCCTCGGAGGCCTCCGTGAAACGGCCGATCACGGTCACAGCCTGTGTGACCGCCTCAAGGGTAGGCCAATCCGACTCCGCTAACGCAAAGAGCAGCTCGTAGTCCTCCCCCCCGTACAGGGCGTACACCTCCGGATCGTCATCGAGCTCCTCAGCCACGGCGCGCGTGGCGAGATCAATCGGTATGGCGCTGGCCCGAATTCGGGCCCCCACGCCACTGGCCCGACACAGGGCGTGCAGGGCCGCGGCCAGCCCCTGGGAGATGTCCGTCATCGCTCGGGGAAGCACGCCGGCCATCTCGAAGGCGACCACCACGTCCAGCCGCGCCAAGGGGACCAGCTGGCGCTCCACCACATACCGATACGGGCTCAAATCGGGAAGCCCCAGTTCCGGATGGGCCTCGTAGCGGTCTTTTTCTCGCAACAAGATTTGCAACCCCGCATACGCGCCCCCCAAGTCCCCGGAGACGCAGACCAGGTCGCCCGGACAGGCCCCGCGCCGATACGTTACAGCCGACTCCGCCGCCTCTCCTACGACGGTTATGGCCAACTCCAAACCCCGGGGGGAGGGAACGGTCTGGCCACCGACGAGCGCGCACCCATAAAGGGCGCATGCGCGCTGGAGCCCCCGGTAAAGCTCCTCCAGCATCTCAACCGAGACTTGATTGGGCACGGCGATGGCGACGAGCGCGTACCTGGGCCGGCCGTTCATAGCGACTACGTTGCTTACCGGTCCAACCATCACCTTGGCCCCCAGGTGCGCGAAAGGTGTAAGGGCCGGATCGAAGTGCACGCCTTCGAGCAAAAACCCCGCGCTCAGCAGGTGCACCCGACCCGGGTGCACGCGATAAACAGCGGCGTCGTCACCTATGCCTTGCACCAGAACCGGATCCTCTGCCGCCGGAAGCATCCTCTTCAAGCGCTCGATGAGCTCCGGTAGCCCGATCTGGGCGATCGGGGTGAAGCGCTTTCCTTCCGCCATCGCGATGCTTTCCGTTAAGGGGCCATCCAGCTACTCACCGCCCTCCACAAAGCTCGGGTACAAACGCCGGATGCGAGCAAAGCAGGCCAGCGTGGCCCGCACGTCGGCCTCGCAGTAACGCCGTACGGCCTCGATCCCCTCGGTGCGCAGCAGCTCCTCGACGGACTCGCCCTGCCCATAGGCCTTGGGGCTAGGCAGGCCCAGAAGCGCGCAGAGATCCTCCAGGTCTACGTTTACGGACGCATCCGCAAACAGCGCCCAAAGGTCGCAATGAGGGCGATTTCGGTATCGGTGCCTCGTGAGCAGATCGGCCCGCGTGGGCCTGAGGCCGTGATAGAGGGTACGGGCCAGCAGAAACGGCGCGTCAAAACGCTTGCCGTTGAACGTGATCCATTGGATCGGCATATCCGCCGGAAAACGCTCCAAATCCGCCCAGAAGGCCTCTAGCATCGCCCGCTCCAGCTCCGGCTGAGGGGCCAGATACGAACGCGGCTCGTTGGGGGCTTCGGGGTCATCAGGGGCGCGGATAACCGAAATGCACACGATCCAACCTAGCAGCGGATGTAAGCTGGCCGCCCTGCGCCGCAACGCGTCTGCATCCAGCTCCGGAGCCCGCTGGCCGTGTCGGCGCATCTCAAGCCGCAGGCGCTCCAGATGACGATCGGAGAGATGGGACTCAGGAAGCGGACACGTCTCAAGATCCCAGGCGATGTAGGTCACCGAAGCTCGCACCCGGGTAAATTAACACGCCTTTGCACCGGAGCGCCAGACCGGGGCACTTTGAGCCCGGATGTTTCCGCTTTATCTACGGGCGCATCTGTTGGCGCGCCGCCCTCTCGGCAGCGGAGAGCATACCCTGCAGAGCCTACGAGGGAGCGGCTTCTTGAACAGAGCCATGAGGGGGCAGGCGGATGACCCTCTCTTTAGGGGATCGCGCTCCGTGGATGCAGGATGCGGTACTGGGAAGCTCTGAAACCTTGCACGAAGAGGGGTGCGCATTACGGGTCCCGCCTTCAGGGATAGCGCCGGCCCCAAAAGTCGACCCTTGCGCCCGGTAAGCCCATACCCCCAGGAAATTGGAGCAGGGGTTAGGAGGAGCTCAAAAGCCAGCCGCAGGCTCTACTTAACAGAGCATGCCCGAACGGGAGCGGCGCACTTCGGCCTTGCATATGAAGGCCTACGTTCTTTGCGTTCATCCGCGCTGTGGCACTCGCACACGTTAGCTGCTCTGCAAGAGGCGTTCGGTTGCTGTGGCCGAAACCCGAAACCGAAAGTCGACCCTTTAGGCTCGGCGGCTTGCCCTCTGCGATCAGCCCACTCTGGCGAAAGCGGGGCTTGAGGTCGCCTTCCTACGCTAGTGGGCTGCGGAAGCGAACCGGTCTGCTTGTGCTTGTGCGCAGCCGATACCTGTGGGCCGCCACCGACACCGCGCTGTGCTTCAGACGGCGCCGCATCGCCCTCCACCAAAAAGCAGAGCTCGGGCCAAAGGACCGATATCGCCCTGCGCTGCGGGATACCCGTGATCCTCGGCGTCTTATGATCGACCTTCCGGGATCTCCTGTGGTGCCCGTATCCGAACTTTCCTGAGGAAGAACGTTACCCTCTGAGCTTCCTATAGCAATGGAATCAAGGCTTACGAGGGCGCCAGCGGCTTTAGGCCCGTCCGAAGGCCTAATCCCAGGACAGCGCCAACCAAAATCGATCCGGCAGGCGCCGCAACAGGGCCTTTAAGCGCACCCCGTAGCCGTGCAGAAAAAGCGCGCCTGCTTCCTCAAGCAGGCGCAGCTTGCGCGGAGATCGGCGCAGACCCGATCCGAGCGCCTTAAGACCGGCCTCTTTCAGAACCCAAACGGCCAAAGCCGGCGCCTCGGGGGCCCACCGGCGCGCAATCGCCGCCTCGGCTTCGTCTGCGATCCGCCGCATCAGCTCAAGGGGCACCGGTCGGTCGGCCTCCACATCTACGCCCACCGAGCCGCCCCGACGCAGGGCCGCCACCACAAGCCCCTTTGTGTGCGCGATGCTCAGGGTCCATTCTTGAAGGGCATCGCCTGCGCAGACAAGCACCGGACGCCCGTCGGCATCCGCCAGTACCTCGATGGAATCGCGGCCGCCCAGCCAGCTCCAAAGCCGACGCACCACGCATCGGCCGGCCCAGAACTGTCGGGCGCGATCCGGATGCCGGATCGCGCCGCATAGCAAACGCTCGCGCTCCGAGAGCTCCCCCCACCCCGCGGAGGCCTCCTCAAGGGGCATCCACAGCACCCACGCGGGGCCCAGGCGCTCGGCGTTCATGGCAAAACGGCCAGGATCTGCTCGGCGTGCGCACTTGTGCGCACCTTCTGAAAGATGTGCGCTATGCGGCCCTCCTCATCGATCAGGAACGTGGTGCGCCGCACCCCTATGAACGTGCGCCCATATAAGGAGCGTTCCCCCCAGACGCCGTACTGTTGCGCGATTTTCCCTTCGGGATCAGATAAGAGCAAAAAGGGAAGCCCGTGCTTTTCGGCAAAGCGGCGATGGCTTTCCACCCCGTCGGGGCTTACCCCGATTACCACAAGGCCTCGGCGCAAAAGCTCCTCGTGGTGATCTCGCAGGCTGCAGGCCTCCTGGGTGCAGCCCGGGGTGCCGTCCTTGGGGTAGAAATACAGAACCACTTTACGGCCCCGAAAGTCCGACAGCCGCACCGGGCGGCCGTGCTGATCATAGGCCTCAAAGTCGGGGGCCTGATCTCCTACGCGCAGCGTCATGTGAAACCCTCCGGCTGGTGGGTTGGTCTAGACTCCAATCGTAAGGCAGGTAGCGAATCCGGTAGCCGTCGTAAGCCAGTCGAGCGGCGACAGAACCCTCAAAATACGGCGCAAGCCAGCGCTGTACGGACCCCGCCTGCCGGGCGAAGAGCCCCGCGTGCCATTCGAAAAGGCGCGAGAGCCGAATCGTGCGGGGCGAATCCGGGATGCGGTTGTAGCGGCGCAAAAAAAGCCGCACCTGGTCCTCCAGCTGCTCCTCTAGGCGCTCAGCCCGATAGGCTTCGGGCCTGAGGGGCGGCCCTCCCCGGGCGGGTCGATACAGGGCAAACAGCCAGCGCGGATCCCGCTCTAGGGCCCGCAAGCTATCGTAGATGGACCGAAGGGATATGGGTCGCCCCAGCCGCTTGAATCGGGGCGCATCCCAAAAGGAGCGCCACCCGGGTATGTGCAACCCCAGTAGGCCGTGGCCTTCCAGCACTGACCGTCGGGGCGCATCCAAAAGCACGGCGTAAACCGTGGCCGCATTCCAGAAGTTGATCCAATAGGCCGCCCGCTGCGCGGTTGAGGCCCGACTTAAGGAGAAGCGATCTAGCCGATCCAGGTAGCGACGCAGGAGGGCCGTATCGGCTCGGAAGGCCTCGTAATCCACCGCTCCATCGGAGCGCACGTAAAGCCTAAGCAGCCGATCCCAGACCTGGTGCGCCCCCTGAGCCGCCCCGGGCTGAGCGAAGCCTCCCAAGACCAGCAGGGCACACCAGCTTAGCGCTCTCCTCCGCATGCGCCTGAGCCCCCAGCTTAGGCCGCCTGTTGGGCGCGAGGTCGTAGCATCCGCAGAAACGCCACGGTATCTCGTCCGTCTGGGCGCCAGTCCAGGGCCGGGCATTGCGCCTCTCCGGGTCGGGCCCAGAGGCCCTCCCAGCCCGGGGGCGGCTCCGAACGGGCGATCACCACCTGTAGACGACTCCGATGGCACTCAAGCCAGTCGAGCACCTCTTGCGGGCTCTCGTATACCGCCCAGCGCAAGTGCCCGGGCCTAAGCGGCTCCGGAGGACCTACGGATAGCACCCCGCCCGGATCGGACCACGATTTACCGAGCCAAGGCCTGAGCGCCTCGTACAGGGCCCGCTCCGAGCGCAGCTCCTTCAGAAGCGCTTCTGAGGGGGGGAACCGGCGTCGGAACTCCGCGTAAGCCCGCCACAGCCGCTCGGGATCCAGCCCGGCCGGAGCCCAAACAAGAGAGACGCTTCTGCAGCCGTGCCCTTCATATAGCCAGACGTCGTGGGCCAGCCCGAGAAAATCCGCCTCATCCCAGTCGGACGTAGACCAGGCCACGCCGAACCGATGCCCGCGCACAAGCAGACGCTCGGGGGAAAGCCCCGCGCGCCGAGCGAGAGCGCGCACCCAGGAGGCCGTCTGATCGGATCCGGAGGCGATAAGGCCGTCGACCGACGACATTGCGGGCTCAAGCTCCTCGACCCAGCGCAGCGGAAGCTCCGGAAAGCGCCGGCGCCAGTCCTCGCAGAAGGCCACAAGCAGGGCTCGATCCCGCCGTGAAGGACGCGACCAGGCCTCATGACCCACAAGCAGCGTGGCCAGCAGATCCTCCAGTCCCACCATGGGCAGGTTGCCCGGATGCAACAGCAGCACCCGAGCGGGATCCGAAACGAGTTCAGGTCCCAGCCAGCGCCGGAGCGCCTCAAGTTCGAGATCATGCAGGCGCGTATCCAACCTGTAGCGGATCGTCTCCGGGCTAAAGAACGGGTTTTCTCGGAGGGCCGCCTCCTCGGCGGCGCGGCGCACGGGATAGGAGGAGTTGCGCCATAGGCGAACCGTCTCCAGAAGCGCCTCCCAGAGGGCTCCGCTCACAGGTCGCGCTCCAACAACAGGTTACAGCCTCGCAGGGGGGCGCCCTCTAAGCGCCCGATCACCTCGAAGCCCTCAGCCCGGCGCACGGCCAGGTCCTGGGTCTGGATCGCGCATACGCTCCAGTAATTGGCCAGGTCCACCAGCACCAGGGCTCCGGGTTCGCCCTCGGGCAGCTCCGGACCAAGGGGATCTTCGGGGCTGACAACCCGAAAGCGCATCCAGCTGGGAGGATAGAAGACCTCCCCGCCGCGGCTATAAGCCTGGCTGAGCAGCTCCGTCATGCCGTACTCAGAGAGCACCTGCTGGCGCGCAAGCCCGAAACCTCGGGCCAGTAGCTCGTGCAGCTCGCCTCGCTCCAGCTCCCGCCTGCGGCCCTTCATACCGCCGGTCTCGATAACAAGGCTCTTGGGGGGAAGGGGAACGGGCCCATGGGTTTCCAAAAGCTCCAGCAGCCCAAAGGCCGCCCCGAAGAGCACGAACAAACTCCCGCTGCGGTCGGCTTCCTCGATGGCGCCTCGGAGTCGATCCAGGCTCGGATACGCAAAGCCGGAGCCCTGCCGGCCGAAGGCCTCTATGAGGCGCCGGACCATGTACAGCAACGAGGCATCGGGGCGCTCCGCGTAGCCGGGAAGCCAGGCGGCGAGCACCAGGGGTCCTGAGCCCACGGCTTGAGCGAAGTGCGTCAAAGCGGAGCGATCGTAGAAGCGCAGATCTTGCACGTAGTGCCGGCTGCGACCGGATGCGGTGGTGCCGCTACTCTGGAAGACCGCTTGGGCCCGCTCAGGTGGGCCTATGCAGACGGGAGCATGACGAAAAGCTTCCACAGGAAGGGGCGGGATTTGCCGCCAGCTGGTGATGAGGTTGGGCCGCACCCCCAAGGCGTTCAGATACGCTCGGTACACAGGGTTTTCCTGGGCCTGCAGGCGAAACGCCTCCAGGGCCAGACCCTCGAAGTCGGCCTCCGGGTCAGTAAAGCGAGCCCAAAAGCGCTCGGCCGCCTCTTGCAGCTCAGGTTTGGGCCAGATCACGACTTTATGGGATGTTCAGATACTTGTGCACTTGCAGGCTCAGACGCCACCGGGGGTGGGCTTGGATATAGCGCAGGATCGGCTCGATCATGTGCGGAGAGCCCCACTCGGGCTGCAAAAACAGCAGCGTCCCCTCTGGACAGCGGGCCGCATGGGCCTCGGCCCATCGAAAATCGCTTGCGTTCACCACCACCACCTTGAGTTCGCGCACATGTGGATAAATCTCCGGCACAGGGGGCTTGCGCTTCTTGGGGGAGAGCGTCAACCAGTCGACGTGACCGGAAAGCGGATAAGCCCCGCTTGTCTCCAGATGCACGCGCTTTCCGGAGGCCCGCAGCGCGCGTGTAAGCGGGCCCAGATCGTGCATGAGCGGCTCCCCGCCCGTAAGCACCACAATCGGAGTAGGTGCCCTCTGGGCGGCCTCCACCAGTTCCGAGACCGACGCGGTCGGATGCGCTGACGCATCCCAGGAGGCCTTTGTATCGCACCACCAGCAGCCCACGTCGCAGCCCGCCAGCCGAATAAAGTAGGCCGCATGCCCCGTCCAAGCGCCCTCCCCCTGAAGGGAGTAAAAATGCTCCACCACAGAGTAGCGGACCTCTAATGCCAAGGCGGGCTCCAGAAGATCGGGCGCTTCAAGACTCCTCATCGGTGTATTCGCACCAGCTGGTGGGCGTCTCCCAAACGGTGACCGTGAGCTTAACGCCCGTAGGCAGACGTTTTTTCGTCTCCCGATGCAAGTACTCGGCGATCCGCTCCGCCGTGGGCGGGGCCTCTAGGATATCGTTCAGATAGGCGTGATCCAGACCTCCGGCCTCAACGTCGGCTTTGGCCCAGCGCAGCTCGCGAAAGTCGCATACCATGTCCGGCGTGGGCAGGTATCGGCTCGGGTGCAGGCGGTCCGACTCGGCCACGATGCGCACCCGATACGTATGCCCATGCACCCGCCGACAGGGCCCCTCGTATTGCGGCAAGCTGTGAGCGGCCTCTATGGTGAACTCTGTATAGAGACGCCAACGGGGCATAGCATACTCGGGGCTTTACGCAAAATTACGCACAAACAGGACTCTTGTGCCGCACAGAAAAGCCCGAGACCGATCGGCAAATCAGCCCAGGGCCAGGGCCAGGGGGATTTCGAAGAGCTCCTCTGGAGCCCCTCCGGTGGCAAAGAGCTCGTGAACAAGCCGGATGAGCCGACGCTGTTCGGGCCATACCAAGAGCCGCACGGCCTCCTCAAGCCGAAACCAGCGGGCGTCGACATGCTCCGAAGAGAGCCGCACGCGGGCTTCGGGGGCCACCTCAGCGGCGAATACGGGGATAAGATTCAGCCGATCTTCAGCCCATTCGTAGAAGGCGTTCACCGAGGGCACGCTCCAGAACCGGCGTGGCTCTAGAGCCGTCTCCTCAGCTAGCTCCCGAAGCGCTGCGCGCCATGCGGATTCGCCCTCCCGGATCTTGCCTCCGATCATGCGCCAGGTGCCTGCATACGGACGATCAGGGGCCCGCTTGAGCAGCAGGTATTCCGGTTCGGAATCCGGAATCCGGTATACGTACACGTCCACTACGCGCAGCACAACTTGCGCCATCGATAGACCCTCTGCTCGTTGCGCGCACCGGAGTTTAGGGCCATGGAAAGCCTAGGCGCAAGGGCATCCCGCCGCCCCAGGTCGCCCTTAAGTTTGGATCACCCCGGGATTAAAGCGCGGCATCTCCGGATTGTGATCGGCCATTTCGACGCCGAGCGACAGGTACTGGCGGGTTTGGGCTGGCGAGATCAGCTCATCTACCCATAGTCGCGCCGCCGCGTACGTGGGCTGCATCTGCTGCTCGTAGCGCTCCTGAATCTGACGCAGCAGCTCCGCCCGCTCGGCCTCGCTTAACAGGCGTCCTTGCCGCTCCAGCTTGGAGACCTGAATTTGCAGCAGCGTCTTGGCCGCCTGCGCCCCTCCCATGACGGCGATCTGCGCCGTGGGCCAGGCGAAAATAAGCCTGGGATCGTAAGCCCTTCCGCACATGGCGTAGTTGCCAGCGCCGAAGGAGTTGCCCACGATAACCGTGAACTTGGGCACGGTCGAGTTGGCCACGGCGTTGACCATCTTGGCCCCGTCCTTGATGATGCCCCCATGTTCGGCGCGCGTTCCAACCATAAAGCCCGTCACATCCTGAAAGAACACAATCGGGACGCGCTTCTGGTTGCAGTTTAAAATGAAGCGGGCCGCCTTATCGGCCGAATCCGAGTAGATCACCCCGCCGATCTGCATTTCGCCCTTTCGGTTGCGCACGATCGCGCGCTGGTTGGCCACGATCCCCACGGCCCATCCGTCAATGCGGCCGTATCCGCAGATGATCGTCTTGCCGTATCCGGCTTTGTACTCCTCCAGCTCCGAGTCATCCAAAATGCGGGCCAGCACCTGGTACATATCGTATGGCTGGGCGGGGTCCTTAGGCAAAAGCCCCTCGATCTCCTCGGGCGCGTACCGGGGGGGTCGGGGCTCGGTCCTATTGAGGCCCGCTCGAGGGAAGGGGCCTAGCTTGTCGATGAGACGTCGGATCTGCGCGATGCAGGCCTCGTCATTGGACACCCTGTAGTCCGTTACCCCGCTGATCTCGGAGTGCGTTGTGGCGCCTCCCAGGGTTTCGACGTCGACCTCCTCTCCGATGGCGGCTTTTACCAAATACGGTCCGGCTAAAAAGACGCTGCCGGTGCCGTCTACGATCAGGGCCTCGTCGCTCATGATCGGCAGATACGCCCCTCCGGCCACGCAGGGCCCCATGATGGCCGCGATCTGCGGGATACCCATGCTGGACATAATGGCGTTGTTGCGGAAGATGCGCCCAAAGTGCTCCTTATCGGGAAAAACCTCATCCTGCATGGGCAGGTACACGCCCGCGGAGTCCACCAGATAAATGATGGGCAGCCGGTTTTCCATGGCGATCTCTTGGGCGCGCAGGTTTTTTTTGGCCGTGATCGGAAACCAGGCCCCGGCCTTCACGGTGGCGTCGTTGGCCACGATCACGCAAAGACGCCCGCAAACGCGCCCGATCCCCACGATGGTGCCGCCCGCTGGGCAGCCGCCCTCATCCTCGTACATGCCGTATCCCGCCCACAGGCCCAGCTCCATAAACCAGGTGCCCGGATCGATAAGGCGTTGGATGCGCTCTCGAGCCGTGAGCTTGCCTCGGGCATGCTCGCGGTCGATAGCCCTCTGTCCGCCGCCTTGACGGATGCGTTCTGCGATCGCCTGCAGCATACGCCAGCGGTTGCGGTGGTGATCGAAGCGGATCTCCACCTCCAGATCGCGTTTGAGCTCGGTTCCTAAAGCGGACATACTTCTACCCCGCCTTTGCAACGAAAAAGAGGCGCAAAGGGGTAGAGCTCCCTCTATGGAACCTGCCGAGGGGGAACCCCACGGGGCGGGGCTTCTAGCCCCGGTGAACGCACGTAGTACGTGTCGGGGTCTCCGATCCAGGCTCCGATAAAGCCCCCCAGCAGGGCGCCGCCTCCGATCGACAGGGCGGCTCCTCCGAAGATCACCACTATGACGGCCGGCGCCAGGAGGGCGCAAGCCGGGCCATCGCAGCTTCCGTCGCGGGCCAGTTGCGCCAGTAAAGCCATCGCGGGAAGCAAGCCCACGCCGGCGCCTGCGGCGGCTCCCTTCCAGAAGCCCCGGGCCGCGTTACGAAACCGGATCCAGTCCAGCTCCCGCAGCGCATATGCGCGCCCGTCGGGTAGCTTAAGCGAATCGGCTGTTAGCTGAAAGCCTCGAAGGCGCCATTGGCGTCCGTCTGCAAAGCGCACTTGCGCCTCCTGGCGCCGCGCGCGCAGCGTCACGTCCCGATGTAGAGGCCCGTAGCGATCCACCTCGAGCAGGTGGGGGGTCCCACAGCCCGCCCAGAGCCCAACGCAGAGCCAAAGCCAACTTCGCCGCATAGTGGTCGGTTTGCGCCTTAATCCTCTCCCTGCGCCTTGGTGAAGGCAGGCGAACCGTCGAATTCCTGTAGTTTTTCCAGGTGCATCCAGCGAAGCCGGCCGCCGATGCGCCCCAAAAGCTCCAGAATCTGCGAGTCGGTGACCTCTTGGGAGCCGTCGCGCAACAGAAACCGGCATCGGTAGTGGTCCACCACGTCCGTGATGGCTCCCGTGGGGGGATAGACCTTGGTGCCGCGGTTGGATATCATCTTGAGTCGGAAGGGCGAGCCTTCGAGCACTTGCTCCAAGAGCTGTCCCAGGGGCTCGGGCAACAGCTCCGTCTCCACGAACACGTCCACGCCCACGACGCGGCGCGTGCGGGGCCGCACGGACACGGGATCGGCCGGGACTTGGGGCAGCCGAATGGACCGGTACTCTCGGACGCGGGCCGTGCGGGGCCGCCTGCCCAAGTTGGCGATGATGGCCTCGGTGTACTCGGTCGTTTTCGCCCCCTTATCGTAGCCCACCACGTCTCCCGTGCGCACTTTGCCCTCCTCGAGCGTGTACAGGACGGCGTTTTCGATCGTCGCGGCGGCCTCGAACTCCTCCAGGTAGCGCAGCATCATGACCATAGACAGGATCACGGCCGTCGGGTTGATCACGTTCTGCCCCGCGTACTTGGGCGCTGAGCCGTGTACGGCCTCGAAGATGGCAACCTCATTACCGATGTTGGCCGAGGGGGCAAAGCCCAATCCGCCGACCAGGGCGGAGGTTAGATCCGAAAGGATGTCCCCATTCATGTTCGTGGTCACGATGACCTCGAACTGCTCCGGACGCTTTACGAGCTGATGCGCGCAATTGTCCACGATGATGTGATGCGCCTCGATGTCCGGATACTCGGCCGCGACCTCTTCGAAGACGCGCTTGAGCATCCCCTCGGCGAGTTTCATGATGTTCGACTTGGTGGCGCAGTGCACGCGCTTGCGCCCCTCGGCACGGGCGAGTTCGAAGGCAAAGCGGACGATCTTCTCCGAACCCTTGCGGGAGATGAGTTTTAGCGTCTGCGCCACCCCCGGGGTCTGCATGTGCTCGATGCCCGCGTAGAGGTCTTCTACGTTTTCGCGCACGACCACTAGGTCGATGCCCCGGCCGCTGTACGGGGTTGGCACGTTGGGAAACTCCCGCACAGGGCGCACGTTGGCGTACGTCTCAAAGAGCTTGCGCAACGTCACGTTGGCGCTTTTCTCCCCGTATCCGACAGGCGTCTCCAAGGGCCCTTTGAGCACAACGCGCGTTTTGCGGATGGACTCGATGGTCTCAGGCGGCACGCCGGACTCCAGGCCCCTACGGAATACGCTCGCCCCCGCTTCGCGCACCTCCCAGGCGATCGGAGCACCGACGGCCTCGAGGATGCGCAAAGCGGACTCTATGCATTCGGGCCCGACGCCGTCGCCCGGTATGACGGTAATGAGCTTCTTGCCGGATTCTGTGGTGACATACGGCATAGATCCTATCTCCTTCAGAGGCTTGTCGGCATATTGCAGAGGATCTCTCAGCATCCGAGGGGCAAAGCCTCGGTGGATGAGCCCGGCGAGTATACGGAGGCCTTTGGGGGCTAGTCAAGCCGAAAGGGGCTGGATGGCGCATTCCGCGTCGCACCCCCTTCCGATAGCCGACCTCCCCAAAACGAAAAAAGCCCCCTTTCCAGGGGGCTCTTGGACAGAGGGCTTGAACTTCTACTGATGGGAAATCGGACCTCGCATCCGATCGGGCTCATACGGCACGTTGGCCTGCACGCGCGGAGCCACGTCACCGATATTGCCCCCGTGTGTGTAGACCTCGAGCCTGAGCGTCTCCAGCTCGTTGGCGGGAACGGGGTAATGGAGCGGCGTACCGGATACGAGCTCACCCCAGCCGCGCCGCGTAAAGTAGGCCAGCCCGGAGGTTACGACAAAATTCTCTAGGCGCCATTCGTACTTGAGCTTAGCCCACAGGGAGCCATCGCGCACTTGGCCTCGGCGCACATGTTCGATGTTGTGCGGATTGCCATCGGCTGGCGTGCCCACCCCATCGCTTAGCGCGGCGGGGGCCAGTCCGCCGTTTTCGACGCGCGTCTCGTTGATGATCTGCACCACCTCTTCAAGCCGCTGGTTGAGCCGCAACAGCCCCTCAGCCCGCAACAGCCGCATCTCGCGCGCGGTTACGAAAGGCATGGGACCGATCCCCCCGTTCTGCAAAAAGTAGAAGTAGCGAGAGTGAATGTAGCGGGACATCTTGTAGGTGCCGCGCGCGGCGGGCCACTGACTGGGCCCCACGAGGGTGAACTGGATCCGGCCTCCTCGGGCGTTAAGCGCGGTGCCCACGCGGCGATCTACGGGCTGCAAGATGAATTCGGTGCGCTGCTCTACGGGCTTGCTCAGCCAATCTAAGTAACCCGTTGACCCGTCGGTGGGACCTATGACCTTGTAGTCCACGCGAGCTGTGCGCTCTCGGGGCGCGTAAAAGGGCAGAGCGGCCCACCAAAGCTGATTATCGCCTTGGATGAAATAGTCCCGCGTCACGGCTCGGGAGATCCACTGCAGGATCTGGTTCCAGTTGACTTGCGCCCGCTCCTGCGGCGAACGCGCCACCGCGGCCTCATAACGGGCCAAAAACGCATAACACAAAGCCGCCAGATCCCGATTCGTC